>JAAANX010000045.1 GCA_009909085.1 Cyanobacteria bacterium GSL.Bin1
GCGTTAACCGTGGCGTAAGAGACATAAACCTGATTCGGAGGGATTTTCTCCTATGAACCGAATTCCCGTAGTTTCCAAAGACGGGCAACCACTGATGCCAACCAAGCCCAGTCGGGCTCGTAAATGGGTAGAGTCAGGTCGTGCAGTTGGCAAGTGGAGCGATTTGGGCCTGTCCTACGTTCAGTTGCTTCAAGAACCATCAGGAACTGAAACTCAACCCGTCGTGGCGGGACTAGACCCTGGCAAATCTTATTCTGGGGTGGGGGTGCAGTCTGCAAAATGCACACTGCTCCAACTGCATCTGATTTTGCCATTTGGTAGAGTAAGAGCCAGAATGGATCAACGTCGTTTATTGCGTCGAGGTCGTCGTTCTCGACGTATCAATCGAGATGTTCCATTCAAGCTGCGAAATCATCGCCAAAAGCGGTTCAATAATCGCAGGGGGAACCAGCTAGCTCCCTCGATTCGGGCATCTCGGCAACTGGAAATTCGAGTGGTGAAGGAGATTGCCACCATTTACCCCATAACCGCCATTGGCTACGAGAAAGTAAGGGCTGATGTAGATCTGACCAGTGGGCGCAAGGGTGCGCGTTCTGGTAAGGGCTTTTCTCCCGTTATGATTGGACAAAAATTCTGTATTTCAGAACTAGAAAAGATTGCCCCTGTTGACGTGCGAGAAGGCTGGCAGAAAGACGGCAACGGCACTTCTCAGCTTCGTACTGCCTTGGGATTGGTGAAGGACAAGCAAAATAAGTCAGAAGCAAAGCCGGAAACGCACAGCGTTGACGGTGTTGCCTTGGCTTGCAGTTATTTCATTCAATTTCGGTGTTTTTACAGTTCTCGTGGTCACGGTAAAACTTGGAAGGGTAAGGTAACCATAACCAATTCCCAATTTCGTATCATTACTCGCCCTGGTGCAGTCAAGCGTGGCAAGGAGTATGGCGTATTTCGTCGCCAGCTTCACTTCGAGGTTCCAAGCAAAAACGGAGTTAGGAAGCGCAAAGGCGGAACCATTACCCCTTGGGGCTTTAGGGTGGGTGACTTAGTTCGTGCTAATAAAGGTAAAACCGAGTCGATCGGCTACATTGGCGGCTACAGCGAAGTCAATAAAGTTGTATCGCTGTATGACTGGCAATGGAAGCGAATCGGGCAGTTTTCAGTGTCAAAAACAACGTTAATCAGGAGGTCAAATGGTCTATGCGTAGCCTAAGAGGTTGTGAGTCTCAACGGCATCGAGCGGTATCGACTCACCCGCTTTCCTCCCCCACCTGTTCCGAGGTGGGGGAGTCCCACGGATCTTTTGTTGAAGATGGAGACAGAATCTTTCTCTGTTCTGATGGGGTTTGGGATTTAGTATCTGCAAATGAAATTGCCGAAATAGTTGAAACTCTTGCATCCCTACAATCAGGGGCTGACGCAATCATGGACTTAATTTTCCTTCCAGCGCGGTGCGAATGACAACGCCACACTTCTCGCCCTCCAATTCTCATCTCATCCCCTGCACTATTGCTGATGCGATGTAATAGTAAATAGATCATCCTAGGAGGTTCAGATGATACAAACTCCCACCAATCCCGAAACCCTATTGATTGAACTCCCCAGAACGATCGCGCTGCAAGTAACTTTAGAACAGTTTACCACCCTCGCCACGCTCAATCGTGACCTACAACTCGAAAGAACATCGCAAGGAGAATTAATTGTGAATCCGCCAACCGGTTGGGAAACAGGAAAACGCAACCGCAGTCTGACCGGACAACTGGATCGCTGGTATGAAAACCATGAACAGCTAGGGGAAGCCTTTGATTCTTCCACGGGCTTTATTTTACCCAACGGGGCGATTCGTTCTCCCGATGCGTCTTGGGTCAGTCGAAGCCGTTGGGAAGCCCTAACGCCAGAAGATAAAACAACCTTTCCTAAAATTTGCCCTGATTTTGTGGTTGAATTACGGTCTTTAAGTGATCTTCTGCGCCCCATACAAGACAAAATGAAAGAATATTTAGACAATGGTGCAAGATTAGGGTGGCTAATTGATCCGCAATAGCAACGAGTGGAAATTTATCGTCAAGGGAAAAAAAAAGAAGTTTTAGAACATCCCACCGAATTATCCCGTGAAGATGTTTTACCTGGATTTCGTTTAAGTTTGAGTCGAATTTTAAATTGAAAGCGCGATCGCGCAGGAGGTCAAAATGCTACAAACTCCCACCACTCCCGAAAGCCAAACCCTATTGATTGAATTGCCCACCTCGATCTCGCTCTTCGTCACCCTAGAACAGTTTACGGCTTTAGCAGCAGCGAATCGAGATTTACGACTGGAAAGAACGTCTCAAGGAGAATTAATTGTGAATCCACCCGCAGGTTGGGAAACTGGAGAACAAAATGGGAAGATTGCTGGGGAACTATATCTATGGTGGCGCAATACAGGTGAAATTGGAAAAGTCTTTGATTCTTCCACAGGCTTCACCTTACCCAATGGCGCGATTCGTTCTCCCGATGCGTCTTGGGTCAGTCGAAACCGTTGGGAAGCCCTAACGCCAGAAGATAAAACAACCTTTCCTAAAATTTGTCCTGACTTTGTGGTGGAATTACGGTCTCGCAGCGATCAACTCAAACCCCTACAAGAGAAAATGCAAGAATATTTAGACAATGGTGCAAGATTAGGGTGGCTAATTGATCCGCAACAGCAACGAGTGGAAATTTATCGTCAAGGGAAAGAAAAAGAAGTTTTAGAACATCCCACCGAATTATCTGGTGAAGATGTTTTACCTGGATTTGTTTTAAGCTTGAGTCGAATTTTAAATTGAAAACGCAGAAAAAATGTCTATATTTGCCTTTCTAATTGACTTTTTTCCCATTTCCTTAAGTGGTTACCAATGTCCAAACTAAAATTGAGGAAGAAGGCGAGGGGTGGGATTTTAAGATAAACTTAAAGACCAAGCTCAAATCATTCGTTATGGAGTTATGACAGTCGTCAAAACAGCCACTGCTCATTTAGTCGAAGTGTTTTCGGCCATTCAAGGAGAAGGATTAAACGTCGGAACCCGACAAATTTTTATTCGGTTTGGCGGTTGTGACTTACGGTGTCAGTTTTGCGATAGTGCTCATACCTGGGATATAGACACGCAATGTCGCATTGAAAAAACTCCCGGTCAGCGAGATTTTGAAGTTTATCAAAATCCGGTAGAAGCCGAACAACTCCTCAGTTGGATTCATCAACAAGAGCAAGCTCATCTTCACGATAGTATTAGCTTAACGGGGGGAGAACCGCTCTTACACGCCAAATTTTTACAGCAGTTTTTGCCCAAATTAAAATCTTTAATTCCCTTACCGATTTACTTGGAAACCGGGGGACATCGACCGCAACAGTTATCCCTCATTCTTGATGATCTTGACAGCATCGGGATGGACATGAAGTTACCCAGTGTGAGCGGCGAAAAACGATGGGATGCCCATCGAGAATTTTTGCGACGTTGTTTTCCGGAAAAGGAAATTTTTATCAAGTTAATTGTTTCGGATCAAACGAGTTGGGAAGATTTAGACCAAGCGAGAACGATCATTACTGAAATTAGCCCTCAGATTCCTGTCATTTTGCAACCAGCAACGCCCATTGCCGGAGAAGCCATTCTGCCGCCAACGCCAGAACAAGTGCTCGCTTGGCAGGGGTCCTTGAAAGAGGCTTTATCCATGGTGCGAGTGATTCCCCAAACTCATAAAATGATCGGTCAACTTTAAGAATTCAAACATCCTCGTTAAAGATCAAAAAAATCGAGATTCTCTCAGCGAAAATCTCGATTCATGGCTAGAAATTCCTAAGAACTTAGCGTTGTAAGTTTTTACGTTTGGCTTGACTTCTAGAAGCTCTCGGTGCCCGTTGACGGGATTCTGGTTCCGGTTCTGGGGCTTCTGCCTTCCCTTTCGGATCCGTTTGCATTTTGGCTTTTGCTTTCGATGCGCTCCGGCGAAGGGCTTGCAGGCGAGTTTCGTAAGTTTTACGATTACGGCGATTGGGGGTTTGCTCGATTAAGGTTTTCAGAGCACTGCCTAGGCTTTTATAGGCATTGGGAACACTATACCCAAAACGAGTCGCCAGCGCGATCGCTTTTTCATCCGCATCAATTAGGGCTTGCGTTGTTTTTTCGCCATTATTTTTTTGCCAGAGTCGATAGCCAGAAACACCACACAAACCGAGCGCTAAGATAAGGAGTAAACCATCTTGCACCCAAAGCTCACCCACGGCACCCCCTAGACCAATGGCAAGGGCTGCCATTTCCCATCCTTCCTTCGGGATAGTATCATTTTGAATGCGAGCAACTTCGTGCCAAAACATTAAATTACGTTGGTCTAGAGAAAGATTCTCCCATTTGCCAAGGTCAATTTGAATTTCCACCTCATCCCGACCAATTTCTTCGCTGCGAATAATGGGGGGATTCACTTCTGTCGTTGCCTCAACGATAACCCAGCTTTGCAACTCAGGCGGTAGCAAGGTTTTTAAACGTCGTAATTCGTTCATTTCGGCTCTGGCAGAAGCAGTGGCAAAAGATGTCATGTCAACCTCCTTGACGAGAAACCGAGTCTTTAATCTCGGCTTTTTGTTATGATTAATGTGCTGGTTATCGGCTATCTATCCCCACAATGTTGCTTAAGGGACTATAGTTCTACCATCCCTAATATACAATAGGGTACGCCAATTGCGCACCCTATCAACTGTCCTCATGATCTAATCTAATCGCTGCAGAAACTTAAGATTAATTCATACGGCTTTGAATCGTTTCTGCTAAGCCTTCTGGAATGAGCACTTGATTAACTGCATGAATGACGCCATTGCTGGCTTCAACATCAGCTTGAATGACACTGGCATTATTCACAATGACCTGATTGCTAGAGACAGAAATTGCAAGACCACCCCCAAGCGCTTCCACTGTACCCGTTTTCAGTTGATCTGAAGTGACATCTCCCGAAACGACGTGATAAGTTAAGACATCGGCTAATAGGTCTTTATTCTCGGGTTGTAAGAGAAATTCAACCAAATCCTCCGGAAGCTTGGCAAAAGCGGCGTTGGTTGGAGCAAAAATAGTGAAGGGTCCTTCTCCTTGTAAGGTTTCCACGAGATCAGCTGCTTGCACGGCTTGGACTAAAGTGCTGAAATTATCATTGTTGCTAGCAATAGTAATAATATCCTTACTTTCCTCTACTTGAGCTGATTCACTCTGTTCCTGAGAAGAAGTATTTTCCATACGGCTTTGAATCGTTTCTGCTAGCCCTTCTGGAATGAGCACTTGATTAACCGCATGAATAACGCCATTACTGGCTTCAACATCAGCTTGAATAACGTTAGCATCGTTGACACTAACACTCTCTTCAGAAACATCAATCATCAGCTCACCATTGAGCGCTTCCACCGTACCCGTTTCCAGTTGATCGGAGGTGACATTACCCGAAACCACATGATAGGTTAAGAGATCGGTTAATAGGTCTTTATTTTCGGGTTGCAAGAGAAATTCCACTAGACCATCGGGAAGCTGCGCAAAGGCTTCGTTAGTTGGAGCAAAAACAGTAAAGGGTCCTTCTCCTTGTAAAGTTTCTACAAGATCCGCTGCTTGCACCGCTTGGACTAAAGTGCTGAAGTTCTCATTATTGCTGGCAATGCTAACAATATTTTCTTCAGCTTGCGCCAGTTGGATTTGTTGGGAAGAATTTGCATTCCTCTGGCTTGAAGAAGAAAGCGTTTCGGCATTAACAGTTGTACTAATTCCTAAGGTCAATAATAGGCTGAGCGTCAAGGGTTGCCAAGGTGAAACTTTGTTAGTCATTTCCTGAATATGAAGTATTGTAAATAACTTTAAAATCAGGTTAACCTTTATCCTCAAAAAATAACTATACCGAAAGCATTATTTATCGCTTTCACTCTGATTAATTTTTTGTTGATCGCGATAAACCTGAGAAGAAAATTCTGCTCGATTACTTTCGTCTCTGTGCTTAGCTCGATCGCGCCAATGAGCTAATGTGATTATAATCAAAGTTAACACTGTGATAGGAATAACAAACCACAACATAACGGCATTAAAAATCGGTAAACTTTCTTGTTCCATTGATTTGAGAAACAGAAAGAGCGTATAAACAATGTAATAGAGCCAAAAGAAAATACCTTCCCAACGAGAAATTAAATTATCCGTAAAGAAAATAGGGAGGCACGCGATCGCGACAGCAATCATAATTGGAATATCTAAATTAATTGCCGCTGCAGAAATTTCCACGCCAGAGGGGGCAAAAATTCCCGCTGTTCCTAACACAATTAAAATATTAAAAATATTACTCCCAACCACATTTCCCACCGCAATATCCGTTTCGCCCTTCAGACTCGCTGTAATCGAAGTGGCTAACTCAGGTAGAGAAGTTCCTAAGGCAACAACGGTTAAACCAATGACAAGTTCACTGACTCCTAGGGCCGAGGCAATTGTGGTTGCACCAAAGACTAGCCAATCTGACCCCCACACAATCATGATAAAACCAATGATAAATAATCCTAAATTCACCAACCATTCTCGTAGGGATTTTTCTTGAGGAATGACATCAAATTCTTCAGTTAATTCTTCAGCGGATTCTTCTGGTGATGAATGATTACGCCGACTTTGGATTAAGAGATAGGTTGTATAGAAAATTCCTCCAACTAATAATAACAAACCATCCAGCTTGCCCAATTCACGATCTAAACTAAAAAATAAAAATAAAATGGAAATTCCAATCATAATTGGAACATCCATACGCACTAATTTTTGGGAAACTCTGAGTGGTGTAATGGTTGCAGCAAGCCCTAAAATTAATAAAATATTAGTGATGTTGCTACCAATAACATTGCCGACTGAAATTCCCGATTGTTCGGTAAAATTAGCTTTAATACTAACGGCTAATTCCGGAGAACTGGTTCCAAAAGCAACAACAGTTAGCCCAACAACAAGAGGAGAAATGCCAGCTAACGTTGCCAATTTACCAGCACCTTGGACTAAATAATCCGCTCCCTTAACTAACAGTGCTAAGCCGGCAATGAATTTGATTAAAATAATCGTCATATAGTAAGTAACCAGTAACTAATAATGATTTTAACGTTACTGAAGAGCACGAATGGCTTCTAGTAATGCTTTGGCTTTATTGAGTGTTTCTTCATATTCTTTTTGTGGAATCGAGTCTGCCACGACGCCTGCCCCCGCTTGCACGGAAACTTGATGCATTTGATCAGTTTTAGGGCGGACAATCATCGTGCGAATCGCGATCGCGCTGTTGAGTTGTCCTTCAAAATCGTAATAGCCATATACCCCAGAATAGGGACCGCGGCGATGGGGTTCTAATTCGGCAATGATTTCCATAGCCCGGATTTTGGGCGCACCACTGACCGTTCCCGCCGGGAAAGTTGCTTTCAAGACTTCCCAAGCACTTTGCTGATCGGCAACTTCGCCAATGACGTTACTAACAATGTGCATCACATGAGAATAGCGCTCAATAGTCATCAGCTGATCCACCGTTACACTGCCTTTCTTGCAAACCCGCCCCAAATCATTGCGTCCCAAATCCACCAACATAAT
This sequence comes from Cyanobacteria bacterium GSL.Bin1, assembly GCA_009909085.1. Lineage (NCBI taxonomy): Bacteria > Bacillati > Cyanobacteriota > Cyanobacteria bacterium GSL.Bin1. The sequence continues at coordinate 7,575 of JAAANX010000045.1, forward strand.
ATGTTCAGCGAGTTCCTTCCGGTCTTGCAGTAAATCTTCCGCCAGGGCTGTATCTTCGGCAACGGTTTTTCCGCGTTTACGAGTGCCGGCAATCGGTCGCAGCGTTGCTTGTTGTTGGTGATCCGAGGTGACTTCCACTTTCACCATAATCTCGGGCGATGACCCAATCAGCTGCCAATTCCCAAACTGGTAATACGCCATGTAAGGGGAAGGATTAATAATCCGCAGGGAACGATAGAGATTAAACGGGTGTCCGGTGTAAGTGGTATTTAAGCGTTGCGATAGAACCACTTGAAAGATATCGCCGGCGTGGATATACTGCTTGGCTTTTTCAACACTGCGTTCAAAATCGGCTTCGGTGGTAGTGCTTTCATAGGTAGAGTCATCGGTTGCCGGAGATTTTGTCAGAGAAACTGTCGTTGCCAGGTTGGGCAAGGGAGATTGCAATTTACTGACTAACTTAGAAACGCGATCGCGCGCTTGTTCGTAAGCGATTTTCAAATCCGTTTCGTCTCGCAGATCCGCATAAGCAATGGCAAAAATTTTTCGCTTCACCTGGTCAAACACCAGTAACTGATCCACTTGCATCCACACCCCATCCGGTAAATCATCTTTTTGGGGGTCATGAATGGGAACTCGCGGTTCAATCCAATTGATGAGTTCATATCCCCACATGCCAAACAAACCACCAATTCCCGGCGGAAGGTTGTCGAGTTGAACCGGATGAATGGAAGCAAGACACTCTTTTAAGACCGTAAAGGGATTCCCCTGATAAACCGTTTCTTTCCCAGCGCGATCAACTTGTTTGGTAGTTTCTCCCCGATTTTCTAAAACCCACATTGGGTCACAGCCTAAAAAACTGTAGCGTCCGAGGTTTTCTCCCCCTTCTACTGACTCTAAGAGAAAACTATAGGGTTGTCCTGCGCAAACTTTAAACCAAGCCGAAACCGGTGTCTCTAGATCAGCTGTGCATTCTTGGTAAACCGGGATAAAGTTACCTTCACTGGCAAGTTCGCAAAACTGGGAAAATTCGATCATTGATCTTTTTATTTATTCTTACTGCTTTGTTATTTATGTGAGCGATCAACCCCTAATGACCAATGACTAATGACTAATGACCAAGAATTAACATCGCATCGCCAAAAGAATAAAAACGATACTGATGCGCGATCGCGTCTTCATACAACGATAATAACCGTTGACGTCCAATAAACGCACTCACCAACATCAATAAACTCGAACGCGGTAAATGAAAGTTGGTAATCAAACCATCTACCACTTGTAACTCATAACCCGGATAGATAAATAAATCCGTTTTGCCACAAAACGCATCGAGACTGCCCTGGGCAGCCACTGCCCCTTCTAAAGCGCGCACCACCGTTGTTCCTACTGCAATTACCCGTCCACCTTGCGCTTTCGTTACCTTAATTTTCTCGACTGTTGCTGGGGGAACATTAATCCATTCTTGGTGCATCTGATGATCCGTAATCGTTTCGGTTTCCACAGGGCGAAACGTTCCCACTCCCACATGAAGCGTCACTTCGGTTTGGGCAATTCCCTTCTGTGCTAACGTCGCTAATAACTCATCGGTAAAATGTAAGCCAGCAGTGGGTGCCGCGATCGCGCCTTGTTCTTGGGCATAAACCGTCTGATATTGTTCGGGTTGGGCTTGGCGAGAAGTCACATAAGGGGGAAAAGGAATCTCTCCATAGTCGTCTAAAACGCTAATTAACGAGGTTTGTGCTGGTCGATCAAACTGTAAGAACCGTCCACCGGTTGCCTCATCTTTTGCCATAACAGTGGCTTCCAAAATTGGTTTTTGTTTTCCTTGACGGGAAAAAAATTGAATCTTGGCCCCGATTGGCAAGCGTTTTCCGGGCTTAACCAAGGCTAACCAGCAATTGGGATTGGTTTCTTCTAACAGCAACACTTCCACTGCTGCACCGGTGGTTTTGTGCCCATACATTCGCGCTGGAATCACTTTTGTATTGTTAACCACTAATAAATCCCCAGCTTGTAGCCACTGGGGGAGATCATAAAAACGTTGGTGATAATGAGTCGTGGGGGAATCGGCCACCAACAAGCGGGAATGATCGCGAGGGGTAACAGGCGTTTGGGCAATATAATTTTCTGGGAGTTGGTAATCGTAACTACTCAGTTTTTGGTCTAAGGGGGAAGAATCAACTTTCATCATTCCTGATTAAAACAACATTATTACGAACCTGGTATGGACAATTTACAAAAAATCCATGCAGTTTAGCCAAAATCGACGGTTATCTCTTATCGTCAATGTATAAATTGGGGGATCTTCCCCTAGTAAGAGACTCAGTCACTCTGGGAAACTAAAGATAGCGCAGACCGATGGGATCGCGCGATGGAGGTTTTTCCAAAAATGAAGTATATCTATTTTCTTGCTAATGCCAGTTTAACGCTCAGACTGATTGACCATCTTTGCGGAAATTCAGAACTTCCGACAAGCATCGTGACTGTAATTCACCGCATTGATGGTTGGCTGGTTAAAATTCACTTTCAGCAATCCCTCACCTCAGATCAACATGGTGATTTCCAAGCTTACCTCAATGAAATTGGCATTCCCTACGAGCCAGAAATTCGTTTGCAAATGGCACTGTGGAGTTTAGAAGTGGGACAACCAATGGTTGATGTCATGCGTCGCTATCAGTTGGCAATTGTTTCCCATGGTCAGCCAAATTATAGTGATATTGAAGCGTTTCGCGAACAATTCACGAAAGGACTGGGATATTGCCCAGAAACGCTCGCTTGATTAAAATTGCCTAAAATTAATCATTATTACTCAATAATTTAATGGTGGTAATCTTTTCCTGACCCATATTGCCACCCTTCAATTAATCGGTGCAAACGGTATTGTTGTTCAGGAGAAAGGTTTTTGAGTGCGGGGAGCAACGGTTGGCTGATTTCTGCTAAACCACTGTATAGACCGAGATTAATATAGTGAACTAACCAATCCAAGAGGGGAGAAATACCCACTTGTGGAATAACGGGGAACACAATATCCGGTCGCCTAAAAGCGGTGAGGGCTAAGGCTTGAGTCAAAGCGGGGAACTGGACGACATCTTGCAGAAACGGTTTGAGGACATCGTCTCCCAAGCGATTCATTGCAGTAAACACCCCACTTAAGAGCTCATTAATCTGATTTGGCGAAAGCTGTTGATCCACCCCAACACTCATGGTGCGTTGAAAAAGCCAAGTTACCGAAATATTAGGTTGATAAGGCTGTAACAATGCCAGATCTTGGCGAGACAAAGTATCAGCATTCAGGGCTTCGGTCACACCTTGGGTAAGGCGAGAAAGATGACGAATCATCGCCCCAAAACCGCCGAAACTGACTGGAGATTGAATGCCACTGCTATCGCCAATAGGAAGAATGCGTGACCACCGAACTCGTAAGGGACTATTTTTGTAAGCGGGAAAAAAGCCAAATAAAACCCGTTTGAAATCTAATTGTGACAGTTCTACTTGTTGATATTCGGGTAGTAAGCGGAAATATTCATCCATGAAAAATTCTAAACTCGGACGCGCGGGATCCGCATCTAAATAAGAGAATAAATAAGTAGTGCGTCCATCTTTAGCGGGAAAGGCTTCCCAAAAATATTGACATTGATTTTGAATGGGCGTAAAAGAAGCTAGTAAATCGCCAGTTTCATTATGGGGATAACCATCAGCGCAACTCCCGACAACAACACAAGTACCCTCAGGTTTTTCGCCGTTTCTCGCTTGTTTTACAATTGGAGAAAAGTGTCCCATTGCATCCACTAAAAGTCGGGTGGTTAGTGTGTTTTGATCCGTTTGAATCGCAACACCATTGGGATGAATTGTTGCTCCTTGAAAGGCTGTTTTTTCGAGTAATGTTCCCCCCTCATTGAGGAACTTATTTTTAAGCAAATCAAGCAGAATTACGGGGTCAACTCCAAGATTAAGAACGTCATTCACCCACAGCTCTATGCCTTGGTGAAAAGCAACTCGGGCCGGATTATAACCGGAAGTAATCGCGCTTTCTAATTCACTTTCTGTGAGTAATCCCAGCTCAACTAATACTAGTAATTCCTGACGGGAAATATTCCATTCCTGTTCCCGTCCCCGCAAAATCCCTCGTTCTAAAATGCCAACTTTAAATCCTCTTTGTTGTAATCCTGTTGCGAGTAAAATCCCGAGTGTACCTCCGCAGATAATGACATCAAATGTAGAGGAAGAAAGGACATCGTTACTGGTTTGAATCACTTGTGGGGGTGAACTGGTTTCGTGGCGAATGCCGTGCCAAATTTGGTCAGCTTTACGCAACCCCCCTAAAACATCACCGGGGAGTTGGGAAAGGATTTTTTCAGTGGGTTTCATGGTAGTATAGCCTTTCTAATTCAATTAAGAGCGGAAGTTTTTGGGTTCGTAAGACGATTATCAAGGTTGAGGCTAGACCTTGAACTCCAGCCGGACTATTTCATTCTCAAGGGATGCAAAAAATGTTACGCTTTCAGATTACTAAACCCTAATCATGCCCGCCAATCAACTGCTGGTGGTTCCACTTTTAACTCATTGGACAGCTTTTGTGTTGATTCTGCCATTGTTTGTAATCGCCGTAATTCAGCATCTTCCACTAGAGAACTATTCATGTCATGAACGTTTCCTTATTATTTCTAGTGTAGCCTTGAATGCGCGTTCAGTGCATTCCAGGGTAAGGGCAAGAAAAACGAATGAGAATTGGGATCCTATGATCAATGACATTGCATTTTTACTCCTCGTCCTGTAAAAATAACATCAACTGTGGACGTGGTGATGAGGAGAACGTGAGCAAAAAGCGGAAAAAACGTTGGCTTGGACTTGTCTTCGTGCTTGCAATTGCTGGTTGGGGTGGGTATAAGCAATTGCAGCAGTGGTTCGTTCGTCCAGAAGCGATGTTAGTCTTAGGCGGGGCGGAAGAAAGGGAACGATATGCAGCAAAATTTGCCAAACAATATCCCAGTCTACCAATTTGGGTCTCTTCAGGAAGCCCCCGCTGGTATGTAGAAAAGATTTTTCAAAAAGAGGGAATTGCGCGCGATCGCGTTCATTTAGATTATCGCGCGCAAGATACGGTGACCAATTTCACGACGCTCGTGGATGAGTTGAAAGCACACGGGATTGATAGTGTCTATCTGGTGACCTCAGAAAATCATATGCGACGGGCGCGAGTGGTGGGAGAAATTGTGTTTGGGAGCCGCGGAATTATCCTGAAACCGATGGCAGTACCAACTGAGTTTCCCTCGGAATCTTGGCAAAAAGCCTTGCGAGATGGCTGTCGGGCAGTGCTGTGGGTCGCCACCGGCTATACCGGAGCTAGTCTGAGTGATTCGGATCAATTGCTGCGTCAGTGGAATCTACCGGAAGTTCTTGCACCAAAACATAAGGCTGAACAATCAGAGTATTAAACGCTTTATTGGGTTGAGCATTCCATAAAGAGAGTTGGTTGGCAGAGGGTTTTTTTAAGAGTTCTTTTTGAATCCACTGTTGCACTGTCTCTGTTTCATCATGCGCGATCGCGCTTCCCACTTCCACAATATCTAAACTGGGAGAAACAATAATCAAAGCATCCCGTTTCGCGTGAGGTTGCAACGATTCCCAATTTGCTGGTTCTAAACTTTCTGCAAGGGCAGTTCTGATGTCTCTTGTCATGAGTCACTGGTCATTTGTTGTTCAGATCTGCTAATCAAGAACAAAGGACAATCTTAATTTTCAATTGCCAAGGATTACTTGTCAATTATTAATTCGCCATGATTCATGGTTAACTGATGGTCAGCTTCCAAATATTCTAAGAACGTGCGCGCCACAACCGAGGGTTGTTTCCCTGCTGGATAAATGGCATACCAATTGCGTTGAATGGGTAAATCTTCTACATCCAAAATGGCAAATAAACCGGTATCTTTCTCCAAAGTTAGAGTATGTTGAGATAAAACAGAAATGCCTAATCCACCGAGAATCGCTTGTTTGATCGCCTCGTTACTGCCTAATTCGAGGCGCACTTTTAAATCCCTTTGATGTTTATGAAAAAGTTCTTCTAAGGCTTGACGGGTTCCTGAACCGGGTTCCCGCATGATAAAGGGTTCTTCGGCGAGACGGGCAAAGGGAATATTGGTTTCTTGGGCTAAGGGGTGATCCGAGGGCGCGATCGCGACGAGGGGATTTTCTAAAATGCGATGGGCGGTCACATCAACGGTGGCAGGAAGTTGACTGAGAATATAAAAATCGTCTTCATTATCCGTAAGATACTGTAAAATACGTTCATGGTTGGTAAAACGTAACGAGAGTTCAACGCCGGGATATTGCTGACAAAAAGGACCAATAATGCGCGGTAAAAAGTATTTGGTGGTGGAAACGGCACTCAAGTTCAGTTGCCCTTGTTTCAACCCCTTCATGTTCGCGATCGCGCTTTCAAATTCCCCTAACTCGGTAAAGATGCGCTGACAACTTTCATATAAAATTTCTCCCGCTTGCGTTAAATACAATCGTTTCCCAATCTGTTCAAATAAAGGCAGTCCGACGGCTTTAGTCAGTTGCTTCATCTGCATGGACACCGTTGGCTGCGTCAAAAATAATTCTTCGGCTGCTTTGGTAAAACTGAGATGTTTGGCTGCAACCACAAAGACGCGCAGTTGATGGAGAGTCGCGTTTTTCATTATAGAATTATCGCTATCGTTTATATACCAATTATCAATTTTACATTATATGTTATTTCACATAGTATGATCATAAAATCGGTTATGATAGCAGTTTTAAAACATGAGTAATGTTCTCAATACGAGCTGGCTAATTCCTTGCTATCCCTTATTGGGAATGGGATTAAGCATTTTTTGGTCGCCGGGGATTTCCCGTCGCACCGGACCAAGACCGGCGGGATATCTCAACGCGTTAATGACGTTACTTGCCCTCTTACATAGTATTTTGGCGTTTGCAGCCATGCAAAATCAAGCGCCTCAATACTTTAGTGTCAGTTGGCTGGATGCTGCCAGCCTACAAATCGACTTTGAGTGGTCAGTTTCTTTAACCAAGCTGGTGGCGCTGATGGTTGTAACCGGCTTAAACCTCCTGGCCCAAATTTATGCGATTGCCTACCTAGAAATGGATTGGGGATGGGCCCGCTTTTATTCCCTACTTGCCTTCTTTGAAGCCGGAATTTGTACACTGATTCTGACGAATTCTCTATTTTTCAGCTATGTCATGCTGGAAATTCTCACCCTCGGCACCTATCTTCTCATTGGTTATTGGTTCAACCAGTCTTTGGTGGTCACTGGGGCACGCGATGCCTTCCTCACCAAGCGGGTGGGAGACTTGTTTGTCCTGATGGCAGTGGTTGCCCTTTATCCCCTCGCGGGAACCTGGAACTATCAAGAACTCACCATTTGGGCAGAAACTGCCGATTTAAGCCCAACCGTAGCGATATTACTAAGTTTAGCCTTACTGGCGGGACCGGTGGGAAAATGCGCTCAATTCCCGTTACACCTCTGGCTGGATGAAGCAATGGAAGGTCCCTTACCCTCAACCATTCTTCGTAATGGCGTGGTTGTTTGTACGGGGGCTTGGGTTTTAATTTTAGTGCAGCCTCTAATTGCTATTTCTCCGGTTGGGGTTGCTACAACTCTTGCCATTGGGTCAATCACAGCGATTGGCGGCAGTTTAATCGCGATCGCGCAAACCGATATTAAACGGATTTTATCTTATGGGGTGAGTGCCTTTCTCGGCTTAGTCTTTATTGCGGCGGGCATTGGCGAAACCCAAACGGCGTTAATTTTACTGTTGACTTACTCCCTGGCGATGGCGCTATTGGTGATGGCAATCGGGAATATTGTTCTGAGCAATATTACTCAAGATGTCACGCTTCTCGGCGGTCTCTGGTCTCGTCGTCCCATTAGCGGGTTATCCTACTTAGTGGGCGTTGCTGGCTTGCTTGCCCTGCCTCCTTTAGGCGGTTTTTGGTCATTGTCGTCTCTCCTGGATTCTCTGTGGACAATGCAGCCCGTCTTAGCTGGGATTGTGTTAGTTACTAACGGGTTACTCGCATTTAGTTTATTGCGGTTATTCTGTTTGGTCTTTGCTGGCGATGTTAAACAAATGACGGTTCGTTCTCCAGAAGGATTGTGGATTATGGTCTTTCCAACGGTGATTGGCGCAGGAATAACATTGCATCTTCCGCTTTTAATGGCGAATGGTCAACTCCTCCCCTCCTGGGAAACCATCAATTGGGTACCGGTTTTGACTTTAATTGCGTCTAGTATCGTTGGTATGGTGGGCGCAATTGTTGTGTATGGCAATCAAACCCCGCAGTTGGCGTTTATTCCCCAAAGCATTAAAAATTTCTTTGCTTACGACTGTTATACCGTCAAGGTGTATCAAGCGAGCGTCGTGTTTTTTGTGAATATTATTTCCCAAGTGATTGCTTGGGTGGACAAATATATCGTGGATGGGATTGTCAACTTAATTGGCTTTTTCACCATGTTGAGTGGTCAAGGCTTGAAATATAACAACTCTGGTGCTACCCAATTTTATATGCTTTCGATTGTGGGCGGTGTTGCTCTGTTTGGGGCGATTGTTTGTTTACCTTTAATTCAGTAACTGCTTCAATGACCCCCACCTACTTCGTGAGGTGGGGGATTGGGGAGAGATCACCTCCCCGTAGCTGCGAATAGAGCCATGAGCGGTTAGCGAGTAAACACTTCCAGATGTTTCTCTAGTTTGGATTAGATGTAAGAGGGCGGAATCTCGCCCAACTGGGTTAGTCCAGGACA
>JAAANX010000046.1 GCA_009909085.1 Cyanobacteria bacterium GSL.Bin1
AGCGACGGCGCATTCCGCGCTTGCCGGTGAGAAATCTAGTGAAAAACCACAATTTGGCGAAGTCGATTAGTGATGTCGCTTGGTCCCAATTTCGCGTTTGGCTGGAGTATTTTGCCGACAAGTTTGGCAAAGTAACAGTTGCCGTCCCCCCGCACTACACCTCGCAAGAGTGTTCTAATTGTGGGCGGATCGTGAAAAAAGGTTTGTCCACCCGAACACATACTTGTCAGTGCGGGGCAAACCTTTGCCGCGATGAAAACGCAGCCATCAACATTCTCAAGAAAGCATTAAGTACGACGGGGCACGTCGGAACTCACGCTTGGGGAGAAGCCGCCTCTACTCTGGTAGAATCCGTTCTGTCAGAGCAAGCAGCCTCGATGAACCAAGAATCCCCCGCGCTTTAGCCGGGGGAGTGTCAAGACTGACTGACTTTGACTAAAACTTGGTTATCTTCAGTTTTGACTTCATAAGTTGTCAGAGGAGTGGTTGCGGGTCCTTGTAGTAACTCACCCCGAATGGTAAATTCTGAGCCATGACAAGGACAAGCGAGTCGTTCGCCACTTTCAGTGAGAGATACGGCACAACCCTGATGAGGACACCGTTGATCAAGGGCAATTAAGTCATTGTTAGCACTACGAATAACAATTGCACTCGCAACATTATTGGTTAATTTACCCTTAGCATCGAGTTCTTCCACTGTTCCGACGACTTGAAAGCCATCAGACCGGATTGCCTCGCTAGTTGTCGATTCTCCTTCAGAATTACTTTCTCTCGGTGCATTACAACCAATCATCGAGGTCAAAATTGCACTCATACTCATCCAACCGACAAACCGACGACGATTCATTTTCATAATGTTCTTCCTCGACAAGGCTTAATTATTTTGTAATTCAGGAGCGGGTTGTCTCTGATAATAACTGATGCTAAATGTTTGCCTTTTTGATGATTTTAAGCGCTTGAGACGGAGTTAACTGATCGGATCATTGCAAAATTATTATTTAGAATTAAAGTGAGTGGTCAAGAATTAATCACACTTAATCCTCAGGTATTAGAGGAGGTGAAGAATAATGATGAATGTGATTCGTCGTAGCCAAATGATTGGATTAATGGCAATGGATCGCAGCACTGCAACTGGCTATGGCAGAATTGATGAAGTTTGGGTCGATGAGTCCGGTCGCGTTTCTTATTTCAGCAGCGACCAAGGCTATGTCCCTTTAGAAGAAGTGGCAGTGGTCGGTCCTGATGCTGTGCTAAGTTATTCCGATTTGGGCTTGGATACGCCTCATGATTCTTTCCGTCAACTCCATCGCGTTCCTATTCGCATGTCTCGCGCCAGTGATCCGGTGGGTTGGATTGAAGACTTTTTGTTTGACTGGGAAACGGGAGATATTGTGGCTTATATCTTAGAAGGGGACATTGCCAGTCCATTCGGCGATCGCGCTGTCTTATTCCCCGATGATGTGGAAGTGATCGACACGGATGCTGTGGTCATTCGAGATGGGGCAAAAGACCGCCTGAAAAGCGAAACTGAGGGGTTAAAAGGCTTTTTAAGCGAAAAATCTCAACAAGTGAAGCATTTTGTCAAACGAATGCGCGATCGCGCTCAATCTTTAATTAAACCTGACGACAAACCTGAAACGGTTCGGGTCAAAATTAAACAAGTCAGTGATGAACTGACTGCTTCGGGAAAACATGATCACCATGCAGTACGGGAAGCAACAGAGTTTTTGCAAGAGCAATGGCAACAGCTTCAACATCGGGCAGCAAAAGCGGGAACTCGGATGAAAAAAGCATTTGATCAGGCTTGGCAACGTCTGACAAAAAAATAAGACGGGTGCGCGAGTGAGATAACAGTGACTTAAAATCAAAAACGGAGGAACGATGAGCCAATTTAGCCGAACTTGGTGGGGACAAAAATTCATTGCCGTGATGGAAAAAGTCGGAGATGAAGGACGTCTCAGTCGCGGTCGTTCTTACGCGCGAGGGAATAAAGTCAAAAGTTTTCAGATTCAAGATGGGGGGGTCACTGCGCAAGTGCGAGGATCAGTGAATCCCTATTTTGGAGTGTATAAAGAACCGCTTTATCACATTACTTTAGAATTTCAACCGATTAGTGCTGCGAAATGGTCGGCAGCGATCGCGCTGATGGCATCCAAAGCCAGTATAATCTCTCGTCTGCTTCTCAAGGAAATTCCCGATAATATTGAAGAGACTTTTGCCCAACTCAATCTCAATTTCTTACCCAGCACTCACAAAGACTTTCACGCCACCTGTAGTTGTCCCGATTGGGGCGATCCCTGCAAACATATTGCTGGGGTGTATTATCTCCTGGCTGCGGAATTAGACCACGATCCGTTTCTACTGTTTGAATTGCGGGGATTATCGCGAGATGACCTTTTAAAAGAACTGGCGAAATCGCCTCTCGGGGAAACCCTTTCTGCTGAGTTGCAACTAGAAGCGCGATCGCCGCAAGTAGTTGCATCCTATTATCCACCGCTGCAAACGGTTAAAACTGAGATGTGCCAGAACCTACGAGAGTTTTGGCATGGCACAAAACGTTTACCGCAAACCATCGATGCACCGCCCCAAGTTCCCATCTCAGGAATTCCCATCAAGAAACAAGGGGATTTTCCGCCCTTCTGGCAACGGGATCATTCTTTTATTGAAGTGATGGAAACGCTCTATGATCAGGTAAAAACAAAGGGGCAACTCTAGCGAGGATTAACTGGAGAATATTCCCCAAATTGCCAGCGCCAAGGAACAGCGTGCTGGGTTGCTAAGATTTGGTCAATGTCAAAACTTACTAAACGCTTTGCCCCAGCAAAGTCTTTGATTTGTTCTCCATCCCAAATCACTTGAGCTTTCCCTACGAATTGAAGTGTCGAACCCGTCAGAAAATCAAGAAATAATAAACCCGCTTGCGGATTCAGGTGTAAATTGCCGAAGGTTTGAAACATATTATTCCCGGCATAATCAGGAAAGATTAATTGCCGATCCGACAAAACTTTAACAAATCTGGGTAAGCCTCCGCGATGAGACGTATCAGCGCCTCTTTCCGGGTGATAGGTGCTAATAAAAAAAGTATCTGCTTGCGTGATCCAAATTTCATCTTGCTTCAGTAAGGTGCTGCGGGTTGCAGGTTGCGGTTGACGGATGACCTCATCGGCTGTCGTTTCCAAATGACGCACTTGAATATATTTGGGACAGTTAAAAAAGGTCTCCTGAACTTGAATCACAAGATTTTCTGCGGATTCTCCCTTGACTTGACCATTGATCCGTAAACGGCGACGATTGGCTAAGTCAATGACCAAAAGCCCGATAACAGTGTTATGAGATAAGTTGCGGTAGAGGGGATCACCGGGAATCAGAATTGGTGTTAGGTGGATGGTTCTATGATCCAAAACTTGCATGAAACCGGCTTTTCCAAGTAGAAGAGAAGTCCAAATCTTGCCTTGTTCATCAATTGTCCCTGCAACAGCAAACGATTGATCCAAAAGAAACTTTTGCGCAGCCGGTTTAAGGGAAGCGTGAATAACACCGCTTAATTGTTGGGCTTCTGCTTCTACCCCGGCTTGGGCTTGAACAGCGCGTTCTCCGGCATGGAACGCTGCGTTGTTATAATCCTGGCATTGGGACATAATGGGATAACCTTTGGGTGCGTTTAATCCAAGCCACAACATGAGGATAGGGATCGAGAGCAATTTTGCCATCGGGGGCTAAGCCCACGTAAGGAAAACAAGCAATATCGGCAAGGGTAGGACGGTTAAATTCGAGCCATTCTCGATTTTCTAAACGTTTGTTCAGAACTTCTAGGACTTCCTTACTTTTAGTTTGTGCTTTTTCTAAGTCCACATCGGCATCAAACAGAAAGTAGAGTCTGGCAAGGAACAAACTATTATTAATTTCATTGACAGCAAAAGAGAGCCACTGCATAATTTTTGCCATGGCAGTCGGGTCTAAGGGTAGCCATAACCAGTCATCCGCATCATATTTCCGCGCTAAATAGACCAAGATCGCTTGCGAATCTCTGATCACAACGTCTCCATCCACTAAAACCGGAACTTGACCTAAAGGATTAATGGCTAAAAACTCAGGCGATTTTAGTTCACCTTGTTTATAGTCAATTGGTCGCTTTTCATAGGTAACATTGAGTAAGGATAAAAATAAGCGGACTTTGTGACAATTGCCAGAGAGATCAATATCATAGAGCTTCATCATTTTTTCTCTGTCCGTTACGAAATTAATCGTTGTTATTTTAATTTTCTATCATTGTCAAGACTCGTGAGAGATCAGTTTTAATGATAGAAACTGATCTTGTTATTTTGACCGCGATGTGTTTAGCACTAACTGTAATGGAACTTCACCTAATTTATACTTGTAAAAGTTAAGGGCTAATGGTTTTTATTCCTTCCTAATTTTAAGGAAATGACCATGACAAAAAATCTCAAGGCTTCTGTGTTAGGACTCGCAAAAATTAAGCAAGCTAGAAAACAGAAAGGATGGTCTGTTAATGATTTCCAATGGCTAGAAGCAGCGAGTCAAATTTTAGGCGTATCTTGGGAAGAAACTGGGGTTTTAGCTGTTGGAATTTCCGAAGGAACATGGAAACGATTTTTAGCAGGAAAACATGGCATCAATGCCGACGCATTTAAAGCGTATTGTCAGGTTTTGGGGATTTCTTGGGAAGAAGTATCGGCAACCAAAAGTTCTGATTCTCAGCTTGATTTAGACGCAATTGGTGATGACTGGCAAGATGCACCGGATGTCTCCGTTTTTTATGGTCGCGATCAAGAATTACAGACGATTAAACACTGGATTCTTGAAGAAAAATGTCGGTTAATTACTCTCCTGGGGATGGGAGGAATTGGGAAGACCACCTTAGCAACGAAGTTAGCCCGAAACTTAATTGATGAGGTCAACTCCCAAAAGACCTTTCAAGGCATCATTTGGCGGAGTCTTCGTAATGCACCCTCTTTAGAAGATTTGTTAACGGAACTGATTCAGTTTGTCTCTCATCAACAAGCAATGATTCCGCCGCAACCCGAACAACAAACGCTGTTACTTTTAGAGTATCTGCGGCAGTTTCCGGTGTTGTTAATTTTAGATAATGTGGAGTCGCTACTACGGGCGGGCGATCGCCGCGGACGATTTCGAGAGGGCTATGAAGATTATGATCGCTTCTTGCGCTGTTTGGCAGAAACCCCGCATCAAAGCTGTCTGTTATTAACCACTCGCGAAAAACCCTATGGCTTAGCTAAGTTTGAAGGGGAACAATTACCGGTGCGATCGCTGCAATTATCGGGAGTATCCACAGATGTAGCGCGATCGCTGCTGACAGCAAAAGGCAATTTCAGCGGTTCTGATCCCGAGTGGGAGACATTAGTCTCCCGTTATGGGGGGAATCCCCTCGCCTTAAAAATTGTCGCAACATCGGTTCAAGACTGCTTTGGCAGTAGTATTTCCCAGTTTTTAGCGATGCAGCAGCAAGGGATCTTAATTGTTGATGATATCCGCGATCTCCTTGCCCAACAATTCCAACGGTTAACCGTTTTAGAACAAGACATCATGTATTGGTTAGCGGTTAATCGAGAACCGATTTCCCTCCTGCAATTAAAAAGCGATCTCTTAGGAAACGTGCCATTGAGTGACTTGATGGAGGGGTTGAGTTGTCTGCAACGACGGTCTCTAATTGAATCCAGCAGCAACAGCGAGAGTGCGACATTTACCCAGCAACCCGTAGTCATGGAGTATGTGATCAATCGTCTGCTGGAAGAGGTGGCAGCAGAAATTGGAGATGGGCAAATTGCCGAAAAGAGAACGCCATTATTGGTCACTCACGCACTGCTGAAAGCGCAAGCGAAAGATTATGTTCGCGAAACCCAGGTAACACTAATTCTCAAACCTTTAATTGAACAACTGATTACCGAATTAGGAGAAGCAACCTTATCCTCTCGGCTAACGGAAATTTTGGCACAACTCCGAGGCAAACCTTGCCCCCAAACCGGCTATGCTGGCGGCAATATTTTGAATTTAATGTTAGCGGCGGGCATGGAGGTTACCCATGCTGATTTTTCCGATTTAACGATTTGGCAAGCCTATTTACAGGGGGTAACCTTACACGGCGTCAATTTTGCTGGATCCGATTTATCCCGTTGTGTCTTTACAGAAATGCTAGGAAATACCTTAGCGGCTGTCTTTAGTCCGGATGGTCAAATCCTTGCCACCTGCGATACCGATTGTCGAATCCGCATGTGGGAAGTGGCAAGTGGGAAGTTAATTTTAGTCTGCGAAGGGCATCAAAATTGGGCGCGATCGCTGTCTTTTCGGGCGGATGGACAAGTGCTGGCGAGTGCAGGCGCAGACCAGACGATTAAACTCTGGAATCTTGCCGATGGCGTGTGTCTTAAAACCTTAACCGGACATGAACATGAAATTTTTGCCGTTGCCTTTAGTCCTACTGAACCCCATCTTCTTGCGAGTGGTAGCGGCGATCGCGCAGTGAAAATTTGGGATACTTTTACTGGATACTGTTTACACACGCTAACCGGACATACGGATTGGGTGCGAGGCGTTGCCTTTAGTCCGGATGGTGAGATTGTAGCGAGTGCCAGTGCCGATCACACCATTAAACTCTGGACACGCCAGGGAGAGTGTTTGTATACCCTACTAGACCATGAAAGTTGGGTTCGATCCATTGCCTTTAGTCCCCAGGGTAATCTTCTTGCCAGTGGCAGTGGCGATGGGACGATTAAACTCTGGGATTATCGCAATGGACAATGCGTTAAAACCTACCAAGGGCATCAAAAGAGTATCTATGCCGTTGCCTTTAGTACTGATGGTATTCTCGCCAGTGGTAGTGGCGACTCTACGATCAAACTGTGGGATATCCAGCGCGATCGCTGTTTGCAAACGTTACAAGGTCATGAAAATGAAGTTTGTTGCGTCGCCTTTAGTCCCCAAGGACAGATGTTAGCTTGTGTCAGTTTAGACCAAACGGTTAAACTTTGGGATGGCAAAACCGGACAAGTGTTAAGAAGCTGGTATGGCAACACCGATTGGGCATTACCGGTTGCCTTTAGTCCCGATGGGGAAACCCTGGCCAGTGGCAGTAACGATAAAACGATTAAGCTATGGCATTGGCGAACGGGGGAATTTCAGCAAAGTTTAGCCGGACACGAGGATTTTATCTATGGTCTGGCTTGGTACAAAACTGGGGAAATCCTTGCCAGTGCGAGTACCGACTCGACTGTGCGCTTGTGGGACGTGAAAACCGGTCGCTGTTGCCAAATCTTACAAGGACATACCGATTGGGTGTATGCGGTTACCTTTGTTCCGGGTTCTCCCAATTTAATTGCCACCGCTAGCGCCGACTGTACGATCAAGATTTGGCAGTGGCGAACTGGCGTGTGCTTACAAACGTTGGCAGGACATACTGATAAAATTTTCACATTGAGGTTTCGTGCTGATGGTCAATTATTAGCCAGTGCCAGTGCCGATCAAACTGCGAAGTTATGGGATGCGACAACCGGACATTGTCTTAAAACCTTATCGGGACACAGCGGACGCGTGTATAGTGCAATTTTTTGTCCCCGTACCCCCATTATTGCCACTTGCAGTACCGATCAAACTATTAAGTTATGGGAGGTTGAGTCAGGAGAATGCCTCCAGACCTTAACTGGACATGACAACTGGATTTTCGCGATCGCGCTGAGTCCCGATGGTCAAACCCTCGCTAGTGTTTCTCACGATCAAACCTTAAGGATTTGGGATTTAGCCTTTGGCAAGTGCGTACACATCTGCCACGGGCATCAGCGCCTTATTTCTGCCGTTGCCTATAGTAGCGATGGCAGCGTGATCGCCACCGGATCGCAAGATCAAACGGTCAAAATCTGGGATGCAAAAAATGGTCATTGCTTAAGAACTTTAATTGCTAAACGCTTGTATGAAGGGATGAATCTTCACAACGTGAAAGGACTAACCCCAGCAACGCTATCCACCTTACAATCATTAGGGGCAGTTTTGTAGAAGCTTGAAAGCAAAATTGACGCTCCCATCACCGGAGGTGAGGGATTCTTGGGCTGAGTCTTGCCTCCATTAACTAAGTTAATTTTGGTCTTACGGTCTCATGTCCTACCTGACTACACCTTTTACAGCAAGCGCTCTTAAAGGTAGCTCCCCAAGCGTTTAGATTTCCGTCCGCCCGACGGTATCGTAATTTATTTTGATCTCCCGCCCTTGATACTTATCGATCAGTGGAGCAATGGGGCAAGCGGTTTTCGATACCCACTTGGTGCAGTTAGCCTTTTTCCAGCCGGAGCAAAGCGTGAGGATAGGTTCGTACTACACGACTAATCCAATATCCCTCCTTTAGCTTGCCAAAATCATACCACACAACTATCCTGATTCATCCCATCATTTGAGATGAGGGTCTTCTCAGGATGACAGATAAAACCCGCCTGAGTGCAATAAAGCAGGGTAGCGGGATAATAAGCCAATGATATTAACATTATTCACGCAGGGCAAGGAATCGCCTGATCACCAAGATTTATAGCAGTATTTTCATAACGACGATAAGGAACACCACGGTACTTTAAATTATGTTGGGGAACGAGCGGTAATTCCATTGGACGTTGCAGGAAGTAGGTTGCCCCACGATAGCGAACTGGCGTTTGTGTCGGCACTGTCTCAATAGCAAGAGACATTTTAGAGTAAGAAACACCACGGTAGGTTAAAGAAGAAATAGCTTGGGAATTGATTTGAGTTTGCATGATAAATACCGTTTGAATATTGACACTTTTATTTATACGGCGCTTCTCATGCGCAGTCGATACAGATTAGTTAGGGAACTCAACTTTTAGAAACGACTTAACTTTTACCCATCTCTTCAATTTAAATTGAACGCGGTTGGCGACAAGTCAAAAATATTTAATTTCCTAAACGTAGTAAACGTAATCTGCTGTAAGATCTAACTCTGCACGAGGCGCGATCGCGCTGAGTCCTGACGGTCAAACCCTCGCTAGCGTTTCTCACGATTTATGATTCAGTCACTAGTCATTGCGATAAATCCCGATACCATTATGGATCCGGGCACTGGTTGCAGGAGAACGATTGATCAGTTCGCCGCCGAGATAAAGAGAAGTTGAACTCCCACCGTCTAAGTTAAGTGCTTCCACTGCCCCTAGACGCTTTAAAAGAGCAGTCTCCTCAGCGAGAGTCGGTCCCTTTCTCCCAATACCATCCCCAATTGCCACTAAAAGAATTTTACCTTGTCGGTTGAGCGCGATCGCGCTGCGATGTGCTTTTTGGTTGATAAAGGCGGAACTAAAGTTTTCTCCTTCTGCATCCAAGACCACTTGCCCATTTTTAATCAACAAGGGACCAGCTGCCATAATATTGGGATATCGCTCAAAATAGCCTGGAAAATTTTGACCTTCTAGCTGTAACGCGGTTCCGATCTTAAAAGCTGAGGCAAGTTCTGGTTGCTTACGAATTGTTAACACATAGCCATTGCTTGGAATCGGAATCCGTTGCTCTTGACTCAAATTGCCGGTGACTAACCGTTCCACCCTAGAATTTTCCACCACAACCACGGTTTCTTGGTCTGTGAGTGGCGTGTAAGTTACCCCCCAAGCCGGGGTATAACGGGCAATGCCGGATTGCACATAGCCACTATTGAGGGCTTGTAGCGCAAACGTTTGTCCGGTATCCGTACGGAGCGTTTCTTCGTAGCGTAAGCGATCCATAATCATTTGTCCTTGATTATCCCACGCGATCGCGCCGCGATTTAAAATAGGACTGGAATACCATTCTCCCTCTCGTTTAATTGCCCCAAGGGGTAATTGGGTATCCCGATTAAAAAATCCACCATTAATCGCAATCCATACATCATTTGCTTTTCCAGTCTTCGTTAAGCGAGCAATTCCTTGCATTTGCTGAGGATTAGTCCAAATCGGAGTGAAGTTTAAGTTTGCCACCTGCGGCTCTAGCTCTAACCATGTCACAGCAAAAGTTGCATCTGTGAGCGAAAGATAATCCTGTCGCCAGTGAATCCCTTCTGCCCAATGAATTTGTTTAGCTTGGAGATCATCAGGGCGTAAATCAATAACTAATCGCGCTGGCTTGGTCAAAGTACTTACCCGTAAATGGAATGTATCAGGTAAATTAACTTGTAGTTGCGTTTGGTTACCCTTTGGCTTAACAACCAGTAAAGAGTGATCCGCTTTTTCTTCTGTGGCTTTTGGATTTGGGGAAAACTGTTGGCTAATCCGAGAAGCAGTGAAAGCCGGAAGCTCAAAATTGGCTTGTTCTTGCCCTTCTTTCACCTGCCAGAGGAGAGGGCGATCTAAATCAATCACGATTCGTTGTCCCCACGATTGTTTCCCAAGGCGAATGTTTTGGATTTCTGCTGGAGTTGTCGTAATTTCGAGTTGATTGTCTAAGACAGATAATTGTTCTGTTGTTTCGTTTAAGATTGGAGTAAGATCCAGATAGCGATTTCCTTGAAGATGCTGCGCCGTTAATCGATAAGCAGAACGATTTTCTCCACCAAACCACCAGACCGGTTGAACTTGTGGATTATTGCTACTGAGTAATTCTAAGCCAAGCCATTGCTGAGCTGCTGTATCCGTTATACCAAGATGAGTGGTGCCATTGGCTTCCCACTGTCGCCAACTGATTGGCAGTTGCTCACCATTCAATGTAATTTCTTCGCCTTGGCGCAATACATTGACCTCAATCGGAGAGGTTTGAGCGTTACTTACTGTTGTCAACAAAATACAGCTAATAACCGTTGTTAAGCCCAATCCAATTTGGCGTCGCCATTGATCCCATCTCATACGCAATATTTTTCTCGAAAAAGTCTGTTTTATTGTCTCATAATCGAGAAAATTGAATGACTCTTATCAACATCCAAATCAGGTAAAATCAACATAGTGTTGATCTTGATTTGTGAGGTGCGAGTGAGTGATTCCCTTAGTCTTTCGGAAAACCCTACCTATCCGCTGCCCGTTAAACCTTATGTTTCGGTGATCCTTCCTATTTATAATGAAGTAGAAAGCTTGGAGACTTTGGTCAACGCGATCGCGCAAACTCTTATGCCGATCAATCATGCTTATGAAATTATCTGTGTCGATGATGGCTCGAAAGATGGTTCAACCGAACTTCTCAAAGATTTAGCCGACAAACGCAACGACTTGTGTGCAGTGATTCTCCGGCGCAACTATGGACAAACTGCTGCCATGGCGGCGGGATTTCATCAAGCGCAAGGGAGATTCATTATTTCCCTCGATGCTGACTTGCAAAATGACCCCACTGATATCCCAGAAATCCTTGCCAAACTGGAAGAAGGTTACGATCTGGTCAGTGGATGGCGCAAAAACCGTCAAGATGCAGCCCTTACTCGTTTACTACCCTCAAAAATTGCCAACTGGCTGATTGGACGAGTAACCAATGTTCGCATCCACGACTATGGCTGTTCTCTCAAAGGCTATCGCACTGAACTCCTTGCGGATATGAATTTATACGGGGAACTCCATCGCTTTCTGCCAGCACTCGCTTTTATGGAAGGGGCAAAAATTGCTGAAATTCCTGTCAAACATCATCCCCGACGTTACGGGAGTAGTAAGTATGGTTTGGGGCGTACCCTTCGCGTCCTCATGGACTTACTGACCATCTGGTTCATGCAGAAGTTCCTCACCCGCCCCATGCACGTTTTTGGTTCTCTTGGTTTACTTTCCCTGGGATTAGGGGTTTTAATGGGAGGATATTTAACTATTTTAAAATTTGTTTTTGGGCAAAGTCTTGATGATCGCCCTCTACTGATTTTAGTCGTGGTGCTGCTCTTAGCAGGAGTGCAACTTTTCTCTTTTGGCTTACTCGGAGAACTCCTCATTCGCACGTATCATGAATCCCAAGGTCGGCCCATTTATCGAGTGCGAGAAATTGTTTCGATCAATAATGATTCAGTCTCTTAATTCGCGTTGGCTTAACTAGCTAAAACTTTGACTAAGACTTTATGATCATCCTAACAAAATTATCCCAATTCTCCGAGAGAATGTGGGAGAAGGAAACTTCCACGATGTTATTTAGTGAAAATTTTTAAGTTGGAGTTTTTTATTTCTTCTTTTTTCGATTCCGAGATTTTTAGGACTGATGCATTGACAGAATGGTAAAAGGATGCAGTCAGTCGATCACTTAAAAAGTAAATGCCTAAGAGCTTAAGTAGCGCGAAGGCTGTATTGTTGTGCTATTTTCAGGGCTTCTCGATGCAGTTGGGAATCGCCATAAAGCTTTAATCCTAAGTTTAAAGCCTGTTCTAAAAATGCTTCTGCTTCACGAGAAGTGAGCTGACCAGCTAAAGAGGTAATCTGACCATTACCTCATCACCGAAAAAATTGCATGATTGAACCATGATTAGCTAGCTTTTTGTTGACGCTTTTTGCGGTAGAAGCGGTAGGAGAAGTAACTGCCTAATGCAACTAATCCCATTGTGCCTTCCGCTTCAAAAGGAACGGGTTCAGCTCCTGACACTGAACTGTTTAAGTATTTTTGAACATTGTCAAGGATGGCAACCGCAATGACAGGCTACAGAATCCCAAGCCATTACACTGACTCAGCTTCCCCCGAAAAAGTAGAAATTCTGGCAGGGCAAATAGTCGTTTGCTCCTTGCTAAATCAAAAACGCTACAATGATTTAGAACCTTGGTTGGAAAAAGAACCCGTGTGGCGATGCCGATCGCGATTCTGAAAGGATTTAGAATCACTCCAGAACAATTCAATCAACTCGCCGAGATCGAGCAACTTTCAAAAATCGAGTTGACTGAGACTGGAGAACTAATTGTTATGAGTCCCACTGGCGGGGAAGCAGGGGAAAAAACTTTAATTTGTATATCGATCTGGGAATCTGGAATCGTCAGACAAGATTGGGAAAAGCCTTTGATTCCTCGACAGTATTTGTTCTACCTAATGGGGCGAGAAGAAGTCCTGATGTCAGTTGGATCAAATTAGATCGTTGGAATCATTTAACCTCTCAAGAAAAACAAGGATTTCCGCCGATCGCGCCTGATTTTGTCATTGAGTTAGTCAGTGCGAGGGATTTAAAAAGCCAGGGCTATGAAGACTTACCGGCAAAGATGCAAGAATATCTAGAGAATGGGGTGCAGTTAGGTTGGTTAATCGAACCCTTGGCAAAAACCGTGGAAATCTATCAACTGGGGCAACCTGTAGAGGTTTTAAATAATCCTCAAACCTTATCAGGGAAAGATGTTTTGCCTGGATTTATTTTAGATTTAAGTGAGATTTTTTCCTAGGGTGCTCCGTGAAAACAAGTATGAGTTCGGGTGGACAGCGCTTTCTTATCGGCAATCAAGTTCTTCCATAGGGTCGATCTTTCAATTTCTATGCTTTTCCGAAGCGGTCGATCGCGCTATAATACAGATTAATTCGGAGTCGTTATGAGTTTAATTAAAAAGTATGAGCAATTCAACTGTAGAAAACCTTGTCATTATCGGATCAGGACCTGCAGGTTATACGGCAGGGATTTACGCGGCACGCGCTAACCTTAAACCAGTGATGTTTGAGGGTTTTCAGGCAGGTGGTGTTCCTGGTGGACAGCTAATGACCACCAGCGATGTGGAAAACTATCCCGGATTCCCCGAAGGCATTACTGGCCCCAAATTAATGCAAGATATGAGAGCGCAAGCCGAGCGCTGGGGAACGGAAGTTTATACAGAAGATGTGATTTATGTTGACTTAAAACAACGTCCGTTTACAATTCGATCACAGGAACGAGAAGTTAAAGCTCATAGCGTCATTATCGCGACCGGCGCCAATGCGAAACGCTTACATCTCCCCAACGAAGATAAATTCTGGAATATGGGCATTTCTGCGTGTGCCATCTGTGATGGCGCAAATCCGATGTTCAAAGATAATCATGTAGTTGTGATCGGTGGTGGTGATTCCGCAGCAGAAGAAGCCGTTTATGTGACCAAATATTGCGACATGGTACATCTGTTAGTGCGTCGTGAAGAAATGCGCGCCAGTAAAACCATGCAAGATCGCGTCCTCAATCACCCGAAAGTGACCGTGCATTGGCATACAGAAGCAGTTGATGTCTATGGACAAGAAGGCGGTTTCTTAGAAGGGGTGAAGATTATTAATAATCAAACAGGGGAACAAAGTAATTTACCAGCGCGAGGTTTATTTTACGCGATCGGGCACACCCCTAATACCCAGTTATTCCAAGGACAATTAGACCTAGATGATGTAGGCTATATTATTACCAAGCCTGATTCGGTCGAAACCAGTATCGAAGGCGTTTATGCAGCAGGAGATGTGCAGGATCACGAGTTCCGACAAGCAGTCACAGCAGCCGGAACCGGTTGTCAAGCAGCAATGCTTGCAGAGCGCTGGTTGTCCGCGCATGAATTAGCAACGGAGTATCATCAAGAAACCAGTGGCGAAACAAGCCAAGAAACTGCCAGTACTCAGGAAGAAGATAAACCGGTTGCTGATACGGCAGAAACCTTTGATATCAATCAAACGCGTCACTACGGCGGTTATGCGCTGCGTAAATTATTCCATGAGAGCAATCGCGTTTTGATTGTCAAATATGTGGGTCCTAACTGCGGACTCTGCGCAACACTTGCCCCCATTTTAGAGGGTGTCATTGATGAGTATGAAGACAAAGTGCATTTTGTCGAAATTGATATCGCCGAAGAACCAGATATTGCTGAGAATGCCATGGTTACGGGTACACCAACCGTCCAATTTTTCCGCAACCAAGAAATTGTGGATCAACTGCGTGGTGTGAAACAAAAAAGTGAATATCGGCAACGAATTGAAGAGTATCTTCCGGAAAAGGTCAGTGCAAAATAGAAATCATCTCTCATTTAGGTTGGTCCAGTGAATTTCGGTTAAAGGGTCAAGGAGAAGGGTTTTTTAAACTTTCCTTTAGCCTTGATCCTTTTTCCTTGATCCATCAATTAAAAATTGACAAACGACTTCCTCAGCCAAAAACGATTTTCTGGTCCCTTCATTTGATAGCATCAACAATAATACGATTCAAATCCAGTTGATTGAGCCATCAATGACCAAAACAGTACGCTTAACGCAGTCCACCGACGCTTCAGCACTCACTCTCCTTGGTACTCCTGATCCTGATGACTCCGGGAGTAATCCAACCATTAATCTTGCGGTGGGACTGAAATTGAGTACAAGTGAATTCTTCCTGGGAAAAGGAAAAGTTAAATACGGTTTTACGGGGGGAACGCTCAAATTAGACCTCAGAGCGGCATATTTCACTCATTTTTCCGAAGATATTAAGCATTCTCTCCCTATTACTAAATTTCCCACCACCACTCACCCTAGTTGGAAATTTGCCTTACCAGCCGGTTTCAATGTTCTGGAAATTGATGCAGAAACCCTTCCCCTTGGCTGCATCACCCCAACCGCTGAAAATTGGTCAGTGGATGTTAGCTTAACCATCGGTAAATCGGAACTACTCATTACAGAAGTAGAAGGATTATGGCGTCATGATCTGCGCCCCAATAAACAAGCGATTCTCCATCGTAAAATTGCCCTCTTTCTGCTGGAAAACTACCTACCATCTCCCCTAATTTCCCTACAAATGGATTCATCCTTAACCGAGGAAACTAGGTCGCCAGCTTCAACAGACACCTCAGGTTTACTCAACATCATTCAGAATATTATTCATGCGGAAAGCAACAATTTCTTTGAACTCTGCAAAATTGCCGATCTCAATCCGCGCCTCGATTTTGCTGGTGCAAACCTGCGCGGAACAACCCTCAGAGGACTGGATTTAAATGGAGCAAATTGGTCGCGAGTGAATCTACGCGGTGCTGAATTGACAGATGTTGACTTTTCACAAGGAAATTTACAAGGGGCAAAATTAAGCGGTGCTGACTTATCTGGGGCTTATTTGAGTAATGCCAATCTCAAAAATACGGACTTTCATCGGGCGAGTCTCGCACTGGCTAACCTCAGTGGCGCAAACTTACAAGGAGCGAATTTACAGGAAGCTAACTTAAGTCAAGCTAACTTTAATGATTGTGATTTAGAAGGGGCAAAATTTGATTAAATCTTTTCTATGTCATGGTTTACACTTGATGGACTTTACAATTAAGAATGCCTAGTCTTGAAAAATCAGAGAGTTGAAAGCTCAGATACTGAAAAAAAGCGCGATCGTAGCAGTAGGAGTGAATCAATATCTATCAAGATCTTTAAAGAGGGTGGTGAAAAAATCCCCTGTTAAATCCTCCCAAACGTCGTCGACTTCAGCTGAGAGTGAGTAAACCTCAGCTTGGTATTGATTTTGGGCGTGTTTTTGATCAAGCTCGCGTGCCAACTCTTCGTCGTCTAGAGTGTCTTGCATCAATTTTTGAGTTACTGAAATCACTGAATACATTATCTTACCTCAATTTTTCTATGTTAATTTTAGCATATTTTTATTTGACTCCTGTTAGATAAAAATTATAGGTCAAAGAGAAGCAAAAAGTAAACTTCTTGCCTATAAAGAATTTCAGGAGTTGAACTCTTCTGAAGAATTCTAGCTGGCAAGCCAGAGCCAAGGGAAAAGTTTCAGCGCGATCGCGCCTCATTAGCAGGACTTAGACAAAAAAACAACAAGAAAACAGCCTCAAACCCAGTCATGGCAATGAATTTACACCAAACCCATAAAAAAGGAACAAGCCATTAAGAGAACTCTTCGAGGGCTTGTCGAAGCAGTTCCTGAACTTGCTCAATCATACTTCGACCTCTGGCACTGCGAGCAATCGTACCAAGGACTTCCAGAGATTGGTCTCTGGAAAGCCGTTGTTGGTACCAACACTGTAAAACATCGAGAATCAAGCTCATTTCATCCATGACATTCGACCACAAATCACTTAATATTATGTTGCAAATATAGCACAATTTTAAATGATTTAAATCACAATTGTCAGGAAATGTTAACAATAGACTCTTCTTCAGTCAATGGGGCAAGGTTTGCGCTCTGGCTTGAAAGGTTGGTCAGAGGCTTCATTAATCATCCCAATCGCTGGGTGATAGGTAAATATAGAAATCCTTCCTGTTCTAGGTTCTGTTGACACAAGACGATAGAGCAACTGTTTTTCGTCGCAGCGAAAGAGATACACTGATTTTATTCAAGTTGACAGATGGCAAAAGTTTTAGACAGAAACATCAACAGAACCTAGGCTAGAAGTAGAAAGGTAGCAGAGAATTGCAATGGAATCAGAAATCAACCGCAACCTATCGGGGTCAATCTTACCAAGATTCTGCTGCTATGGCGATTATTCCTAAAGCCAAGTGAGTTGATTGAGGTATTCCTTAATGTTCAAGCTAAATCTTCTATATATGAAGACGCGATCGCGGCTCAGTTTTTGGACCATCCCTAAACTTGGTTAGGGAATGACAACGCGCGATCGCAAGATTGATAATTTTGTTTGCGGTTGTTAACTACCTCGTGCCTCTACACAAGCTGGACGTGGCTTTCAGCAGCGTTAAAAATCATCATTCTCCGGGGTAGGGACA
Organism: Cyanobacteria bacterium GSL.Bin1; assembly: GCA_009909085.1. Classification (NCBI taxonomy): domain Bacteria; kingdom Bacillati; phylum Cyanobacteriota; species Cyanobacteria bacterium GSL.Bin1. The sequence continues at coordinate 17,548 of JAAANX010000046.1, forward strand.
AAGCTACCATTCCCATTATTACGGAAGAATTTACCCGCAGAATCATTTTGGTAAACACAATTCACTTCAGGAGACTCTTCCAGCTTCCCGGTAAAAGCAAAAGTATTCATCCGATTTTTACAATCTCGCACTTGTTCACGGCTGACTAAATTTTGATCTTCTAAAATTGACCAGTTCGTCCGACGCATAACACAACCCGGAACCATTTTCGGCTGCGTCACATAAACACTGAAGGGGCTTAAACTCATATAAACGCGCATATCTGTAACGACCGCACTTGCCCCATATTGGGCGCAAAATTCAGGATTCGGAACACTGCGATCAATGGCAACGGTGGAGGTGACATTTTCAGAATTCAAATTGGTTGCGGAACTAAAGGTCATCCCGAGACCAATACCGATAATAAACACCGCCCCAATAATTGCCCAGTAGGTTGCATTAAGCGGCGATCGAGAAGAATCGGAACTGCGAGGCGGAGACTCGTCATAAGAGCGACGAGAAGCAGTTGCACTTTTACGTGTTTTTCGCGTCATTTTGTAACTCAGTCAGTATAGATAGGCATGAGATTAATGTTATCTCCATTTTAATAACAGTGACTGGGAGATTCGTTATAACCACCGACCTATTATTACCAAGACAGAAGGCGTCGGGCGTAAGCCAGTGCGGGAGTCTGATAGAATAAATCCGCACCTAGTATTGTTTTGTCCTGCAATTGTTTATGCCTCCCATCCAAAGTCATTCTCAGTTATCACTACAAGACTTCTTAAACTATCCAGAAATTCAACCTGCCCGTGAATATATTGCCGGTAAGATCTACCAAAAACCTCGCCTCAAAGGGAAGCAAGAACGGGTTTTATCTCGCTTACTGGAGAAAATTAATCAAACAGGAAAACGTCAAAAGACAGCAGTTGCCTTTACTGATTTACGGTGTACCTTTGAAAAATATTCCATTGTTCCTGATATTAGTGTGTTTAATTGGAATAATTTACCAGTTGATGAGAAGGGAAATTTGGTGGAACACGCTTTAATTCCCAATTGGATTATTGAATTTGCCTCGCCAGAAGATAATTCAACCCGGATCATGAATAATATTCTGATTTGTTTAAAACGAGGGGCACAAATGGGATGGTTGATTGATGTCCATGAACAAAAAGTGATGACTTTTCCGAAGGGGGAACAACCAGATCTCAAAGAAAATGATGATTCTCTACCCATTCCCGCAGGCTTAAGAACCCTCAGTCTTTCGGTTTCTGATTTGTTCATTAACAGTTCTCTCTCTCGTCGGGGATATTTTTAGTTTTTGTTTGGTGACTTTCTATCGGAGGAATAACTTCCAATCCCTCACTTTGTACTCCATTCCCAAAAAACGCGATACAAAATTGTTGTCTCAAGAAAGAAACATAACCTTTGATGTTGGTAATGCGTTTTATCGTCCGACAACTGTTGTCGTCAGAGATTTAGGAATTCTTGCAGCAACGGTTCAGCGACAACAAACGGGTCACTTGCGGGTTTTAGATGCGATGTCAGGATGTGGCATTAGAGCGTTACGTTATGCCGTAGAAGCCAATGCAGACTGGGTTTGGGCTAACGAAGCGAATCGGGAAATTGCACCAATACTTCAAGGGAATATAGACCAATATCTTGCTCCCTCGCAGTATCAAATCACTCATACCGATGCGAACCGCATTTTTTTTGATTGCTACAATCGGTCTGATTTTTATGATTTGATTGATGTTGATGCTTTTGGTATCCCTAGTCCTTACATTTCTACCGTTTTATGGGGAACCAAAATTGGAGGACTGGTTTATCTAACTAGTACCGATGGCCGGTCTGCAACCGGTAACGCCCCAGAAAACAGTTTAAAGTATTATGGGGCTTATGCTCGTTCTCATCCTGCTGCCCACGAACAAGGGTTACGCTTGATTATGGGTCGTCTGCAGCAACAAGCTGCTAGTCAAGGGCGTGGGGTGGAACCGGTTTTTGCGTACTTCACTGGGGAAACTTATCGCGTGATGATGCGCTTAGTTGCCCAACCTCAACTGACTATGGATAACTATGGTTGGTTAGGTTATTGTCATCAGTGTGGACACTATCAAAGTGTCCGTTGGCGTCAATTAGGAAAAGCCTTATGTCCCCATGATGGAAAACGATTAGTCGTCAGTGGTCCTCTCTGGTTGGGAAACCTGCATGATCGCGAAATGTTAGACGCGATGATCGCCTTAGCTACAACTTGGGGATGGATAAACCGGGTGGCTTTACTTAATATCATGCGAACTGAAGCGGATGTCGCCCCCTATTTTTATTCTTTACAGAATATTGGTAAAGTGGGAAAACTGGATTTACCGAAGCGCGATCAACTGATTGCAACCCTACAGCAACACGGATATCGCGCCTGTGCAACGCATTTTGACCCCCAAGCCCTAAAAACGGATGCCAGTTTTCGGACTTGCGTTGAAATCGCCAAGAGTCTCAGTCATTAAATTAATTCAATCTTACTGCCATCTCAGGAAAAACTCATCTCCTTTCGATTTAATATAATTGAGCGCAAGGGATTTTTGAAAATACCTAATCCTTAGTCTTTCTTGTGGAAATTTTAATAGGGAGATCAAATTGGTCAAAACAAACATCAAAAATAATAATAGTGTTACCCCCTTTGCGGAAAAAATTAATGCTCCTCTGACAAAGGAGAAAATTAGTGTTTTACAAATTAATTTAGGACGAAAATGTAACTTAGCTTGTACTCATTGTCATGTTGAAGCAAGTCCGAAACGCACGGAAGAACTTTCAGCAGAGATTTGCGATCAAATCATCGAAATCATTAATCGTTTCCCCCAAATTGAAACAGTTGATTTAACCGGGGGTGCGCCAGAAATGAACTATGGTTTTCGCCCGATTGTTGAAGCAGCACGAGCACAAAATAAGGAAGTGATTGTGCGTTCTAATCTTACGATTTATTTTGAACCGGGCTATGACGATCTTCCTCAATATTGTGCAGACTATCAAACGCGAATTGTTGCTTCTTTACCCTGTTATTTAGAAGATAATGTTGATAAACAACGGGGAGCGGGTGTTTATAATAATTCGATTCGGGCGTTACAATGGCTGAATCAACTGGGCTATGGTCAAGATCCTAATTTAATCCTGGATTTAGTTTATAATCCCCCCGTTCCGATTAGTGAGAAACAATTTACTTTACCACCGCAGCAACAAAAACTGGAACAAGATTATAAAACTTATTTAGCAGCAAATTTTGGCATTCGATTCAATCATTTGTTTACGATTACTAATCTTCCTATTGGCAGAATTAAAGACTTTTTACACCGTTACCAACTCCATCAGTCGTACTTAAAGTTTTTAGAAGAAAACTATAATCCGGAAACGGTTTCCAGTGTAATGTGTCGTAATGAACTTTCTGTCGATTATTTGGGCAGAATTTATGATTGCGATTTTAATCAGATGGAAAATGTTCCTGCTCAAACAGCAACAGGAGAAACGCTAACTTTAGAAAAATTGTTGGAGTTTAATGATCTTGATGTGATTAAAACGATTCAGACGCGCCCTTACTGTTATGGCTGTACCGCTGGCAGTGGTTCGAGTTGTGGAGGTGCATTATTAGCTTAATTTTCTTTTAACTTCATCCTGATTATAGGAGAAGAAATCATGAACTCAAAACTGAAATATGTCGGAATTGCTGTGATTATTGCTGCTTTAATTGCTTCTACTCAATTGATTAATTTACAGGAAATTTTAACCGATACTCTGCAATGGATTAATGATCTCGGTCCTTCTGCTGCCATTGTTTTTATTATCATCTATATGGTGGCAACCGTTTTCTTTTTCCCAGCTTCCATTTTAACCTTAGGTGCCGGGATTATTTTTGATATTTTCTTTGGTTCACTTTATGTTTTTATTGCAGCAAGTATTGGGGCAAGCCTTGCTTTTTTAGTGGGAAGATATATTGCTCGCGGTTGGGTGGAAAAACGAATTGAAGGGAATCCTCGATTTAAAGCTATCGATCAAGCGGTTGCAGAAGAAGGGATGAAAATTGTGTTACTCACTCGCTTATCTCCAATCTTTCCTTTTAATCTTCTGAATTATGCGTATGGTTTAACGAAAGTGACGTTTCGGGATTATGTAATTGGAACGTTAGGAATTTTACCCGGAACAATCATGTATGTTTATGTGGGTTCCTTAGCAAAAGATTTAGCAACCTTAGGTTCGGAAGAAGTAACTGCCCCTTCTGAAATTCAGTGGGCGATCCGCATTATTGGATTTATTGCAACCGTCGCTGTCACCGTTTATGTAACAAAAATTGCGAAAAAAGCCTTAGCGCAAAGAGTAGAAACGGAAGCCGAACCTTCTGTTGAGTGAGTTCATTGTTGTCCTTATTTAATACATAAAAAAGGAATTAAAAATCAACTGATACTTACAGATGCTCAAAACAATGCGCCGATTTTACCAACAGTTGTGTCCTTTTTTTCGGATTTGTCAAAAGCCCCGCTTTTGGGTCGCGATCGCGCTTTTTTTAGCCGCTTTTTGGGTAACAGTCGGTCCCTTAAATGTTCTCTTTGATCAGGAATTTATTCTCCAGCATTTAGAAGCATATCAATGTTGTGCGACGGCGCTGTTTATTACCCTTTATACCCTTCTGACAATTATTGGAATCCCTGGAACGGTTTTAACCGTTGCCGGTGGGTTAGCTTTCGGCTTGTTCTGGGGAACCCTTTGGTCAGTATTGGGGGCAACCTTAGGGGCGTTAGGGGCATTTTGGACAGCCCGTTATCTGCTACGAGATTTAGCGGAAACGAAGTTTGGCGAGTATCACCTTCTCGGTTATCTCAAAAAAACAGTCACTCAAAATCCGCTGCGTTTTGTCCTGACCTTGCGTTTTGTTCCCATTACTCCGTTTAACCTGATTAATTTCTTATTTGGCTTGACCCCAATTCATTGGTTTCCTTATACCTTGGGAACATTCGTTGGCATTCTTCCGGGAACCTTTGCTTATACGTGGTTAGGTGTGAGTGGAATGGAAGCCTTACAAGGGCGCGATCGCCTTTCTTTTTTCCTTGCACTTATTCTTTTGGCGTTACTGTCTGCAATTCCTTTCTGTCTGCGGAAAAAATCATCATAGTTATTAGTCATTGGTCATTAGTCATTAGTCATTGGTCATTAGGCATTAAACAACAAAAGACAAAGAAACGGGTCACAGTTACATCCCCCCAAACTCAATTAGTCTGAGGGGATATTGATTCTAAACGGCTGTGGTTGCTTCGGGTTGGTTTAAAGTTTCAAACTGCGTTAACGCTGCTTTAATCCAGGCGGCATTATCTCGATAGTGAGTGGCTGTGACAAGGTTACGATCAACCACGACCGCTTCATCCTTGAAGTTACCGCCAGCATTAACTAAATCATCTTTACAACCGGGATACGCCGTGACATCGCGTCCTGCAACGACTTTCGCAGAAACCAGTACCCAGGGACCATGACAGGTACTTGCAATCACTTTTCCTTTCTGGTCAAAATCGTGGAGAAACTGAAGCACATTGGCAATTTGGCGAACCCGATCTGGGGATTCACGTCCCCCGGGGACAACGGCTAAGTCATAATCCACTTCTTTAATCTCATCGGCATCAACCGTAGCGTTTGCAGCAACCCCATGCTTGCCTTTCACATCCACTTTGCCCTTGGTTGCGACTTCAACCGTAAATCCAGCCTCTTGGAGGCGATAAAAAGGATAGGCAAATTCTGTATCTTCAAAACCGTTATCAACGATAATCACTGCGCGTTTAATCATTACATCCTCCTTTAATTTAAGATGATTTTTTTATGGAATAACCCTAATCAATGTTTGACGATCAAATCAGGGAACAATATTTGAACCCAGAGACTCACTTGTCATCAGGGTGGGTCTAGATCTAAAGTAACCAACAATTCCTTAGCAATGACAGTATTCATGGCTCATTCCCTTGATGAAATTCGCATTGTCCTAGTTGAACCGGCAGGGGCTTTAAATGTTGGTTCTATTGCCAGAGTAATGAAAAATATGGGCGTCCAACAATTAGTTTTGGTCAACCCCAAGTGTGATCCTCAGAGTGCAGAAGCTAAACAAATGGCCGTTCATGGGAGAGATGTTTTAAACCAAGCCAAAATCGTTGCTTCGCTACCGGAAGCGTTGGTGGGATGTCAACAAGCCGTGGCAACAACCGCGCGCGATCGCGCCCTTGCCCTTCCTCTCGAACCGCCGCAAGATGTCCTACCCAAGTTATTGCCGGTTCCCTCTGCCCTGATTTTTGGACGAGAAGACAGTGGTTTAACCAATGACGAATTAACCCATGCCCAACATTGTCTCTATATTCCCACAGCATCGACTTATCCTTCCTTGAACTTAGCGATGGCGGTGGGAGTTTGTGTTTATGAATTACAGCAGTTAGTGGCAACAAAAGAGAAAACAATTGATACTTTTGCAACAGAAACTGTTACTTTGGAAGCTTTAGAAGGGTACTATCAACACTTAGAACACATCTTACTAAAAATTGGCTTTTTGTATCCCCATACTGCCTCGGCACGGATGCAAAAATTTCGTCAGATCTTTAATCGTGCTAATCTAACTCCAGAAGAATTAGCCCTACTCAGAGGAATTTTAAGACAGACGGAATGGGCAATTCAAAAGAATGATCTGGTAAATGAGGAGTAATTATTGTGGTTTGGCAAAATGAATATCGATCCGGAAATGGGAAAAAAGGAACTAAACTGAGACCATCTCGGCGCAAGTTTTCTTCTCATCAAAAAAAACGCTCCCAAAAAAAACGCAAACCGAGACAAAAAGAAAAAGTTATTCCTTTTCCCCAGCAACGGCAACCGGTTCGTCCTCCCCGTTCCAGTACAGAATTATCCTTGATTTTGATGATCCGCTTAACAATTTTTGCTGTGGGAATTGGCGCGATCGCGGGAACAGTACTTGCTTTTTTGGATCGAGATTTATACTTATCGCAACCGGTATCTTCCCAAGTGCAAGTTGCCACCTCAACTGTTGAAACAGATCCTCCCGCAAAGCCGCCTGTTTTACCGCTGAACCAAGAAGTAACCGGATTGAAGCAAACCTTCCAAGATCTGGCGAGTCAAAAACCGCAACTCAACCCGGCTGCATTTATTGTCGATCTCGACAGTGGAGAATATGTCAACCTACAAGGAGAAAGGACGTTTTCGGCTGCCAGTATGATTAAATTCCCGATTTTAATTGCATTTTTTCAGGCTTGGGAGGAAGGGCGAGTCGATCTCGATGAACCTCTCACCATCACAAAAGAGGTTAGGGCTGGTGGTTCTGGCAATATGCAGTACGAAGACCTCGGAAAACAGTATCTGGCTTTGGAAACGGCCGCCAAGATGAGTATTATCAGTGATAATACTGCCACAAATATGCTGATTCAACGGTTAGGGGGACAAGAGGCTTTAAATGAAGTATTTGCCGAGTGGGGATTAGAACACACCCGTCTTCGTAACCCTTTGCCCGATTTAGATGGAACTAACACCACCAGCCCAAAAGAATTGGTTAGCCTATTAGCACGGTTAGATCAGGGAGAGTTGGTGTCAGCGAAATCGCGCGAGCATATTTTCCAAATTATGGGAGAAACCCGCAGGAGAACCTTACTCCCTCAAGGCTTAGGCTCAGGTGCTAAAATTGCTCATAAAACTGGGGATATTGGCTCATTAGTGGGAGATGTTGGTATCATTGACCGCCCGAGTGGTCAACGCTATTTAGCGGCGATTATGGTTGAACGCCCCCACAATGATCGCAATGCCAACGAACTAATCCGTCGCTACTCTCAGGAAGCCTATCAATACTTCCGTAATCAAGAGCAGAATTCTTTTACTAATTGATCGGTTTCTCAATCTTTGCTAGCAATGGTAATATTTACTTAATTAATTTCTCTTACTTAATTCTAGTGATGATACGCCGCCTTTCTCATTTCGTATTTACAGTTCTTGGCATTATCTTTCGTCATCCTGTCACTGGCGCTACCATTATTCCCATTCTTGCCAGTGGCGAAATTGTCTTAGTCCGGCGGCGAGATACAGGAGAGTGGGGATTGCCTGGCGGCGTTGTCGATTGGGGGGAAGAAATTGCTGCAACCGCTAAACGAGAACTGTGGGAAGAAACCGGATTGCAATTACTCGAAATTCGACGCCTAGTTGGGGTTTATTCAGCGCGCGATCGCGATCCGAGACTCCATTCCATTAGTATCTTAATCGAAGCAGCAGTCGCGGGTGATCTCGAAGTGAAAGACGATTTAGAAATTTCTAATGTGAAAGCATTTGCCATCGAACAAATCCCCTTTGGTCATCTTGCCCATGATCACGAACGACAATTAAAAGATTTCTTAGCTGGAGAAACTATCCTCGCTTAAATCAGTAACCAGTAACCAGTGACCAGTTAACCCCAAGGGTTAATGGGGAAAGGAGAAGTGGAAAAAGGAACTGTAAACTTGCCTTTAAGCTGTCCCTCGTTCCTCCATTGAATAACGAATTCCCGATTCCCGATTCCCAATTCCCTGTTCCCGAATGACTAATCAACGACCCCTCTCTTCCCAAAGATGGGTTGCAATTCAAACTCATAACGATTATGATTTAGGCAAGAAATGACAGCAGGGGGTTAACCAATAATGGAAATTAAAGAAATCCCAGTTGAGGCAATTCGTCGCCCTTTACCCCGACAAAACGATCCGGAAAAAGTGAAAGCTTTAATGGCTTCCATTGCCGAGGAAGGATTACGCGAACCAATCGACGTCTTAGAAGTAGATGGGAAGTATTATGGATTTTCCGGGTGTCACCGCTACGAAGCCCATCAACGTCTCGGCAAAGAAACGATTAAGTGTCGCGTGCGTCGTGCCCCTCGTGCTGTTTTACAGAAGCATCTCGCTTGATACCCTTGATCTAAAGAAAGAGTGAGAGTTCAATCCCTTGGATGATTCAATCTGCTTTCATTGATCATAGGATGAACTCAAGAAGATTACATTTTTAAACCCAAAAAAGCAGCCCTCATTAATAGGAGATAATCATGCAAACTGCAGATCCAAAAGGTACAAAAACACCGGTCAATATTGGTATTGAAGAAAATGATCGTCAGGCGATCGCGCAAGGGCTTTCTCGCCTCTTAGCCGATACTTATAGCCTTTATCTGAAAACCCACTACTTCCACTGGAATGTGACCGGACCAATGTTCCATTCCTTACACCAAATGTTTGAAGAAGAGTATGTGGAACTTGCACAAGCTGTGGATGATATTGCAGAGCGGATTCGGACCTTAGGTGCGGTTGCACCCGGTAGCTACAGCGAATTTGCCGAGCTATCCTCAGTTAAAGAAACTCGTGAAGTTCCGACCGCCCAAGAGATGGTCCGTCTTCTAGTTGAAGGGAACGAAACTGTCGTCAGAACCGCCCGCGAAGCCTTCCCAGCCGCTGAACGTGCGGGTGATGAGTCAACAGTAGACTTAATGACCGAAAGAATGCGGACTCATGAAAAAACCGCATGGATGTTACGCAGCATGATTGAGTAATTATAACCCTACTTAATTTGACACTCTGTTAGGGATTGTTAAGAATTAATTCACTCTGCAATCAATCAAGAGTAAGCCCTTATGTTTCAAGCAGGACGATCGCGCGATCGTCCTTTTTGGTGTGATTAAATTCATAATAAAAAGAGACTTAAGTATAAGAGAATGATTGATTTACTTTTCCTTACAATCAGGTTAACAACAGAGGGATCAATAAAGTGAAATAATAACTGTGACAGCTTTAGAAAATTAAGTTTAGCTCAGCTTAGAGAAATGATATGGAATCCATACGTTCTGCTAGTTTTAATTCCTCGCTTAATCCTGAGGCAGAAGAGGTGTTAATTTCTGTAGATGCCTTTCAATCTGTGCGCAATAGTGTGAGTGAAATCGAATTCCTGGGCGAAACTCGTATCCCGACTGGCACTGAATTTGACGGAACGAGCATCGGTGGCTTATACAGATTAGCTTTTGATGCTGCTAATGAAGTTTATTATGCCTTATCCGACGATCACGGTTCTGAGGAGAGTAATGCCCGCTTCTATACTCTCAATATCGACCTCAGCGATGGCTCTTTGGATGAGGGCGACGTTAATTTATTAAGGGAACAACCGGAACTCACAGCAAAACCGTTCCAAAGCTTGATCACATTTGGTGATAGCAGTGTGGATTTGGGGAATGTTTTCCTTAGTACGAACCAAACTCGACCCCCTTCTCCCCCCTATTTTGAGGGACGATTTTCTAATGGACCGGTTTTTGTGGAACAGATTGCCGAAGAACTAGGATTATCGGCTTCAACTCCTTCTCTTGCAGGGGGTAACAACTATGCCTTCGGAGGTGCTGAATTTGGGGATGGCACTTCTGGACAAGGGACACCAAACATTGGAAACCAAATTGACCTTTACCTCAATAGCAACACACCGAGTGAAGAAGATTTATTGTTTATTTCGGGTGGGAGTAATAACTTCTTGACTTTAGATAATTTCCCTAATCCTGCAGAGACAGTGGATTTAGTCGTAGAGCACATTACGACGCTTGCCAATGCGGGGGGAGAAAACTTTGCTGTTACGAATTTACCGCCACTGGGAAATACACCATTGATTACCAATCAAGGAGGAACCGAGATTGTTAATACTCTCATTAGTAATTATAATAATCTTCTTGATCAAGAATTAGACATCCTAGAAACTGAATTAGACATTGAAATCTACGAAATTGATCTCGAAGAAACCGTCCAAGCAATTTTCAATGATCCAGCAGCCTTTGGTTTAACTAATGTGACGGATCCAGCACTGAATCAGCAAACGCTAGAAGTGGTTGAGAATCCCAATGAGTTTTTATTCTGGGATAATGTTCACCCCACTGAAACCGTTGATGAAATTGTTGCCGAAAGTGCCTTAGAAGTGATTCCAGAAGGAACCGGTTCTGAAGCGCCACGTTTTGGGGGGTTAGATAATGATGTGGTTGAAACAGCAGGGGGTAATGAAATCATCTTTACAGGAAAAGGGGATGATATTATAGATGCTTCGACGGGTACAGGTCGCAATCGCATCTATGGTGGGACTGACAACGACGAATTATTGGCTGGTAGGAATGATCGTCTCTTCGGTAGCGAGGGTGATGATATTCTGGATGCTAGTGTTGGTGCTGGCGGCAATCGTCTCTATGGCGGCGCTGGTCAGGATGACTTCTTTGCCGGTAGCAATGACCGGTTAGTCGGAGGAGAAGGCAATGATCGCGTTTTTATTCTCGAAGGAGGCGATAATCTTATTACCGGTGGGGCAGATGCCGATCAATTCTGGATTGCGAACGCCCAATTGCCAGCAAGTGCTAACACGGTTACTGACTTCATCATTGATGAAGATGTGCTTGGCATTGGCGGAATTGATAGTATTACTGAGTTTGCCGATTTAACGCTGACCCAAGAGGGGTCAGACACAATCATTAGCAACAGTAATAACGAGTTAGTCCGCTTAGTCGGTATTAGTAAAAGTGAACTAACTGCGGATCAGTTTGTCATTGAAGATAATGGACCGGTTTTTTAAATCAGGAATGATCTTTCCTAGTCAGATGCCATTGCTCGTTTAATCATTCCACCCGCAAGAAGCGGGTGGATTTAGTTCATTGCCAATCTTCCCAATCATTATTGAAGATGGACGTATTCGGAAAGGCTGTGGGATTGCCATTTGCTTCTAGTCGTTGTCGTAATTGTTGTAATTGTTTTTCTTTTAGCAGCTGCTCATCAACCAGTTCATAAGGAAAAATCTCGTTTTCTAAAGCAAATGCTACAGTTGTTCCTGCTGCCGCGCCCACTGACCACTCAAAGGAATGCACGCGATAGGCGGCTGCGGCGATGTGGCTAGTAGCAATACTTTTACCAGCGACCAAGAAATTATCAATTTCTTGAGGAATGAGCGCCCGTAACGGAATTTGAAAGGGATAAGGCAGCCCAGCCCCCCGTCGTTCCCCTTCTCTTTCTGTATTGCCTGGTTTTTCGGGCGGATGCTCACTCATGCAGGGATGGAAGTCAATGGCATAATGGGCAATGCCCACAGAGTCAGGATAAATGCGCGATCGCGTTCTATTTTTACTGATTTCTCTTTTTAACAGGACGGCAAAAGTATCTCGTCCAGCAACTTCTTGTTGTAGATCCTGATAGGCTGCTGGCGACAGCACCTCCTGATAATACTCATCCGTATAATCTTTGCGGGCAATATCCACTTCCCACACTGTAAATCCGTCAGGATAACCATACCCTGGTCTGCCAATAATCCGTCGTCCTTCTCTCATATAAGGATACTTCGACAAGCCATGCACCGTTCCCATAGGCGAATCAATCCCACTTAAAAACCGATAATTGGGATGGGGTTCTTTCACCCCCTCTCCGAGTTGGGAATCGGTTGTTCCTGCAACCAACCAGTAGAAAAAGCCGAAAGCATTTTCCTCGCCTTTGGCTAAGGTTTCCACTCGCAGTCCTCCTTGCCATCCCCCTGGCGATAACTGTCCATTGGCTTGCAGTTGTTCTCGCGTATAAATTAAATTATCCTTGGCAGTTCCTGGGCGATAATCATTCCCCCAGGTCCAATTTTGCATGGAAATATCTCCAACTGTAGGTTCAGTAAAATCAATTCCGCCAAAGGTCTCTTCCTCCCCGGTTTGCGGACTCCAAATCCGGCGATACGTAAAGACTAAATCAAAACTGGCCAGACGTTCTAATTCATAGCTGTAATAGGGCTGATACTGTTCATAAAAGGGGGGTTCTCGATGAGATTGTGGGGTTTCTGTCTCTTCCATAGCAAAGGTATAAGTAAATCCTTGCGTGCAGTAAGGATCACCATTTTCGCTTGCTGAAGAGGGTTCAAGATAAGACCGCGGATCAATTCCTAGACGGTAAGGAACATCACTTAAGCCAACCAGTTCACCCGTTTCAGTCGCATCAATGACATACCAATTTTGATCTTGAGGAACAAAACGAATAATTTTTTTCTCAAAGCGGTCTGAATCTTCGTAACGATACCAATCGGCAATCGTTTCAGAAAGGGGATAGGTGTTTAAGGGCGATCCCGTTGCTGTGGGTTCATGTTGAATTGCCGTAACTGTTTCGATGAGGTTACCCTCTCCATTCCGTTCCAGATCTTTGATCACCGTCGAAGGAAACCACTGCAGCGTGCCATCTCCTTCATCTGCTGCCGCGAGGAGTTGGTCCTTTAAAATTTTGTGGGCATCAGCGGGAATAAAACAAGACTCACTCACCCAACAATCTCCTGGGTTTAACTCCCCGTAATAGTCTTCGATTCGGCGTCTGAGTTCTAAATATCCTTGGGGGAAATATAACAAGCTGCGTTGCGTAGCGCGTTCATCCAGTGCAGATGTGCCCTGGGATGAAATTTGTCCGCCCAGCCAGTCAGTGAGTTCCGTTAAACAAACTGTCTTTCCAGCTAAAAGCCCTTCATACGCCGTTGCTGCCCCAGCCAAGCCACCCCCAGCTACCAGTAAGTCACAACTGATCGTTTCTTCTGGCGGAGGAGCTGCAATACTAGGAACGGGACAATTGACAACAGTAAGGAAAACGGAAAAAACAGGAAGAAAACGGCGTAACATCATGCTCGTTGAGATAATTTTCAGTTACAGGCTTTGCCATAGCCTTGGGTCAAAATAATCATACAATACGAGCTGATTTAAATTCGCACCCTTTTCAGACTCAATAGAATTGAGCCCCTTTAAATTGAGCTGTTTTTTGCGCATTCGCTGCTTCTCCGCAGGTGCGAGGGGTGGGAAATAACTTAGTGGGATTGGCTAATCCTTTGGGGTTAAAAGCACTACGCACATACTGCATCGTTTCGAGATCAACCTCGCTAAACATATCGCTCATATAGCAGTTTTTATCTGCACCAATGCCATGTTCCCCAGAAATACTCCCTCCTGCTTCCACACAGCGCTTCAGAATCTTTCCCCCAATTTCTTCGACTTTTTCTAAATCTCCAGGAACGGATTCATTGTATAGAATCAATGGATGCAAGTTGCCATCTCCGGCATGAAACACATTGGCAATGCGATACCCATATTCTTCGCTGAGGGCTTCAATATCTCGTAATACACTAGCCAGTTGCGTGCGAGGAATCACCCCATCTTGCACAAAGTAATCCGGGCTGAGATGTCCAGCAGCAGCAAACGCAGCTTTTCTCCCTTTCCACAATTTTGCTCGTTTTTCAGCATCAGTAGCAATGGTGGTGTCTCGTGCCCCATTTTCTTTACAGATGCTAGCGGTGCGTTCAATATTATGGCTGACTTCTACTTCCGATCCATCTAGTTCGACTAATAAGATCGCCCCTGCATCTCGGGGATATAAACCAGCGCCCACTACATCTTCCACGGCGTTAATCGTAAGATTATCCATCATTTCCATACCTGCGGGAACAATCCCATCGCCAATAATGGCAGCAACGGCATCGGCAGCCGCTTCAATGGTTTCAAAATCAGCAAGTAAGACAGCTACTGATTCCGGCGTTTTCAGGATCCGGAGGGTAATTTCTGTAGCAATACCTAACGTTCCCTCTGATCCCACAAATAAGCCGGTTAAGTCATAACCGGGCATCTCAGGAACCATCCCCCCAACATCAACAATCGAACCATCTGGGGTGACAATTTTCAACCCGAGGACATGATTGGTAGTGACCCCATACTTTAGGCAATGAACCCCCCCCGAATTTTCTGCCACATTTCCGCCAATGGAACAAATAATTTGACTAGAGGGGTCTGGGGCATAATAAAAGCCTTTTCCACTCACTGCTTGTGTCACCCAATTATTAATCACACCCGGCTGTACAACCACGCGCTGGTTCGGGATATCAGTTTCTAAAATTTCATTCATGCGGGCGGTAACGATTAAAACACCGTTTTCTAAGGGAAGTGCGCCGCCCGATAAGCCTGTTCCTGCCCCTCGTGCTACCCAGGGCAAATCATATTGATCGCAAATTTTTACCACCCCTGCCACTTGTTCTGTGGTCCGAGGAAGCACGACCACCGCTGGCCGTTGGCGATAACTGGCGAGTCCATCACATTCATAGGTCAACAGTTCATCTTTGCGTCGAACTACACCATCTTTACCAACAACATCTGCAAATGCTTTGATAATGGGTTGCCATGAGTCTTTTGGCGAGGGACGGAAGAGACTTTTTAACATAATTCTGGGGAACAGAACAAAATCAACTAATTAAAATTGTAACCCCACCCCTCCTTGCAAGGACAAAGCGGTACCACTCCCTTGACGATAGGCATCGAAAGCAACGATCGCGTTGCCAAATAAGACGGTATTACTCTTGGGAATCATAAAATCAACGCCCGGCTGAATGGCGAAACTGGTTTGATCCCCAACTGGTGACGGGGAATCGCCACCGGCAAAAGAAAATCCCGCCCCCACATAAGCATCGGTCTGCCAATTTAAAGGAAAATCATAAGAAACCGTGGGCACGAGCGCCATTCCTTCACCAATCAGTCCTTGAACCCGTAGTGAAAGGGGCAACTCTAACAATTTATAGCGCACGTTAACCACACCCCCAACTTGACTGCCTTCATCATTGCTATCTTCGGTGGGACTGTAGCCAAGCCCAACGCCAATATAACTGCCATAAGCGGGTTGGGCAGACACACTCTCAGTGGTTAATAAGAACGCTGTCGCTACGGTTGCGGTTGCCAATAAAACTTTGAAATCCTTCATTTTTTTCTCCTCAGCACCCAAATGAAATTGAGATTTTACGCTAATTTTAGCGAGGAAAAAGTGAATTTTGGCGTCCTTTCCTCTAAATTTTCACATAAAAAACGTGATAGATAAAATTATTTGCATTGATTTTATACAATTAAAAACAGCGATTTCGTGTAATTTTCAATCTTGACCCAGTTTGCATCCTCAAACCTAGTTACAGCTACTGTCCCTGTTTCGCCAAAACTGATTCCCGCTTCCTAACTAGATCGGTTTCCGATACAGATCTCACTTTCAAAAGGGATCAATGCGACCAACAACTTCCAGTTGATTTTCCGGATTGACTGCTATGACCACCATTTCTCCTGACGAAACGCCACTGCCACTTAAGGCTGAGATATTAACAAAATGAGTGACCATCACAGTTACCCCTGGTGTTTCTTCCTGTTCCCGCATCAACTGCCGCACTGCCGCCGTTTGTTCTGACTGGGTAGAGCGATCGCGAAAGAAAGAGTTTAAGGGAGGAAATGGCTTGACCGGACCCAAATCCATTAATTTTGCTGTATCTAAACAGCGACACCACTGACCAACGGTCGTAGCAGGCGCCGGAATTTGATTCCGGCGTAATCTGCGACTCGATAAGACCTGGTCCACTTCAATGTTCCGCTGCTGAAAGGCTTCCCCGGTTCGTCTGGCTTGCATTCGTCCTTCTTCTGACAGATTACGCTGAGTTGAGCAGTCTTCCAGTTCAAAATTAGGCGGATCGCCAGTTCCCGGCGCTAAGGCATGACGCATCAAAACAAAATAATGGGTTTCAGCTTGTTGCAGTTGTGACCACAGACGGTCTTCGGCATCAGTGCGTTTCGTTCCCGTTTCAGTTTGAGTCTGATCCGTTGCTGATCCTTGAATAGTAGGGGAGGAAGTTTGGGAACCCCAGTGGGCACATCCGGTAACGCTCAACCCGATCATACCTAGCGTTAAGCCAATCGCTGTTCGTGGAAAAGATGATAGATTCATGAACCATGCTCTCTCGATAGCAGTTTACTATTTTAGGAGGCCGTGCAAAAGGCAGCTGCTTAGATGGGGAAGATATCAATTCAGTAGGTATGCCACACTAAAGTTGACGCATTCTAGGCAAATGTTATGACTAACCGTCTCGCTGAAACGGAAAGCCTCTATCTTCGTAAACATGCTGAAAACCCAATCGATTGGTGGTATTGGTGTCCCGAAGCATTAGAAAAAGCGAAAGCGGAAGATAAACCAATTTTCCTGTCAGTGGGTTATTCCAGTTGCCATTGGTGTACGGTGATGGAAGGGGAAGCCTTCTCCGACAGCGCGATCGCGCAGTATCTTAATGAGAATTTTGTTCCCATCAAAGTGGATCGCGAAGAACGTCCGGATCTCGATAGCATTTATATGCAGGCGTTACAGATGATGACCGGACAAGGCGGTTGGCCCCTCAATATTTTTCTGACTCCCGATGAGCGGATTCCGTTTTATGGCGGGACATACTTTCCAGTAGAACCGCGCTTTGGTCGTCCTGGTTTTTTAGAAATTCTAAAAGCGATTCGGCGCTTTTATGACCAAGAAAAAGAGAAACTGAATACCTTCAAAAGTGAAGTGATGGGATTACTGCAGCAATCGGCCACCCTTCCTGAAGCCAGCACTGAACTCAATCGTAACTTATTACTCAAAGGAATCGAAACTGCCGTCGGCATTACCAGTAGTCGGGGCACCGCCCCCAGTTTTCCGATGATTCCCTACGCCCAACTTGCCCTGCGCGGCACCCGATTTAATTATGAGTCTCGCTATGATGCCCAAGCAATTGCCCAACAACGGGGCTATGACCTTGCCCTCGGGGGCATCTATGACCCTGTTGGCGGGGGCTTTCATCGTTATACGGTTGATGGCACCTGGACCGTTCCCCACTTTGAGAAAATGCTCTACGATAACGGACAGATTGTGGAGTATTTAGCCAACTTGTGGAGTAGCGGTGTTCAAGAACCGGCTTTTCAAAGCGCGATCGCGCACACAGTCGAATGGCTACAACGGGAAATGACTGCCCCAGAAGGGTATTTCTACGCCTCGCAAGATGCCGATAGCTTTACCATCCCTAATGCCGACGAACCTGAAGAAGGGGCCTTTTATGTCTGGTCATACCAAGAACTGGAAACGCTACTGAGTCCTGAAGAATTACAAGCGCTACAAACTGAATTTACAGTCACTGCAGAGGGCAATTTTGAAGGCAGCAACGTCTTACA
>JAAANX010000047.1 GCA_009909085.1 Cyanobacteria bacterium GSL.Bin1
AATTTGGTTAGAACAAGCGCAATTGGGACTAGGCTTATGGGAAGGAGAATATGAAGGAATCGATCGCCTATGGTTGCGTTGGTACGATCAAAACCATAATTGGCTTCTCACTCCTGCTGAAGAACAGTTTCAACGAGCCGAACGCTTGGCAGACCAACTGAGAGCGTTGGGTGTTGACCCTGAGACCCTTTAGAACTTTTACAAGCTACTAAGTAGGTCAGCGTTATAATTTCCTTGTTCCTTACAGATTGTAAACTTAATTTAATTCCGCCTCAAGAGGGGCTTTTGACTTAATTTACAAAACGTAATCTAGTGCTGTTTTAATGCGCCGACCTACTTACTCGTTTTGAGCTAACCGTTACGAGGAACTTATGAGTGTTACTATTCCACTGCCAAATCTGCAATTGATGCCAGGGAGTCTGGTTTCTATAAGTGGGATTTCGTGGCAAGATTATGAAGCCATCCAACAAGAATTAGGCGAAAATCGAAACCTGCGACTGGTTTACTATCCAGATGTTCTAGAAATCATGTCTCCTTCCGCTGCTCATGAAAGACCCCATCGTCTCATCGCTTATATTGTCACCGCAATTTTAGAACATCAAGAACGGGATTGGGAAGATTTTGGTTCAACTACTCTCAAGTATCCAGAAGTTGCTGCAATTGAACCCGATACTTGTTTTTATATTCAAAATGCTGCTTGCGCTCGCAATTTTACTAATCTAGATTTAACCCAATCTCCTCCTCCTGATTTAGCAATTGAATGTGATGTGACCTCAAAAACAGTGATCAAGGCTTATGAGGCTTTGAGAGTGCCTGAAGTTTGGATCTATAGTAGTGACAAATTACAAATTTTTGTTTTCTCAGAAACTGGATATGAACAAGTGCAAAATAGCCTGACCTTTCCTGATTTTCCCATCAGCGATCTGATTCCACAGTTAATTCAAACGGGAATGTTAGAAGGAACTCGGCAAATGCTAGGAAAATTAAAGGCAAACTTAGCGAAGAAGCAATATAGCAATCCTAAATCAATTGTAAATTTTTAGTTGGGATCCCCCCTTTAATTCCCCCCTTAGTAACCGGAGCTTTAGTGAGGAGGGTGGGGGGGATCGTAAATGTTGAGCTAGTTTTTACAAAGTGAGATCATATTGCTATACATAACTGGTTAACTCGATGAGAAGATCGAAATCTTAAGGGTTAATATAATCAAACAACAGAAATAATAAAAAAATTATGGCGACAATTACTGAACCTAAACCTCAATTAACCCTAGAAGAGTTTTTGGCATTACCAGAAACTAAACCCTATCGTGAATATTTTAATGGGAAAATAGAGCAAAAACCCATGCCTCAAGGAGAACATAGCATTATTCAAACATCTTTATCAACTAAAATTAACGAAGTAGGTAAACCTCAGAGAATTGCTTTAGCTTTAACAGAGTTACGCTGTAATTTAGTCGATTGCTCTATTGTACCTGATATATCGGTTTTTATTTGGGATCGCATTCCTAAAAATGAACAAGGGAAAATCGCCAATCGTTTTAATATTCATCCTGATTGGGTTATTGAAATTTTATCGCCAGAACAATCTGCTAATAAAGTGATTAGGAAAATCATGTTTTATTTGAGTCAGGGAACACAATTAGCTTGGTTAATTGATCCTGAAGATGAATCGGTTATGATATTTAAACCTGAGCAATTTCCTGAAATCAAATGCGATGAGGAAATTTTGCCCGTTTTAGAAACTCTTAAAGATTTACAGTTATCTGTTAAAGAGATGTTTAGTTGGCTAAGTATCAATTAATATTTATTGTCGAAAATTCCCGTTATCGAGTTCGTAAGTTGCCAATTTAACCCCCTTTATTGCCTAAAATATATACTAATATGAAATCCATTGATAGTTGCTACAAATGACTGGTCTAACGATCCCCCCTTCGCCCCCCTTGGTAAGGGGGGTTGGGGGGATCTACTGTAGTAGGATTTTTGGGATTTCATATAAGGACAAAACGAATCGTTGCGCGATCGCGCACACAATTAACTAAAATAGTTGATAAAGCGAGGTAGGGCAAAATTTATCATGCAAACCCATCAAGTTTCTAACCAACCCCAACTGTATGATCAAGATTATTACCTGTGGCTAAAAACCACTCAAAAGCAACTGGCAACGGGTGACTTTTCTGCACTGGATATTGCCAATTTAGTTGAAGAACTTGCTGATAGGGGGAAAAGTGAAAAACGATCTGTAGAAAGCAATCTAACAATTCTGATGATGCACTTGCTGAAATACCAATACCAACCCCAAAAACGTTCTAACAGTTGGCTGTTTACCATTCGAGAACATCGCAGAAGACTCGAAAAACTGTTTAAAGATAGTCCTAGCTTAAAGCAATACTGTACTGAAGTTTTGAATGAATGCTATGACGATGCACGAGAACTCGCTGCTGCTGAAACCGGTTTACCGTTAGAAACCTTTTCACATCAAACTTGTTTTACAATAGAAAATATTCTAAACCCATCAAGATAGTTTATAACCAAAGCAAAAAATAATTGTGGAGTAGAAGACAACTATGACATCATCTTTGTATGAAACTGATTATAATTATTGGTTACAAGATACCATTCAAAATATTCACGAGCGTAACTTTGAAAACATTGACTGGGAAAACTTAATTGAAGAATTAGAAAGCATGGGCAGAAGTGAAAAGCGAGCCCTAATTAGTCTTTTAACTCGATTGATTGAACATTTACTCAAGTTATCTTACTGGGAAGAGGAAAAAGAAAGAGTTGGCAATCACTGGGCAGCAGAAATTGTTAACTTTCGCGCCCAAATTCAAACCCGTCTTGAAGATAGTCCAAGTCTTCGTTCTCAGTTACCTAGTTTATATGAAAAGGCTTATTCAGTTGCTGTAAAATCAGTTTCTAAGCTCTTTTACTTACCGCCAAATGCTGAAATCACTCTAACTCAAGCGTTAGATGAAGATTGGTTTCCAAGCAAGAAGAACTGAGAGTTTGAAAATGGACCCTTACAAAGCAACTGCTAGATAGGGAGAGCTACTGCGAATGGTATATACTTGACCCTAGCTTGGCGAATTCGTCGTAATTTAAATGCTCACTCGCTGGCTTTGGGCGCAAGATCGGTATATGAAAATCGAAGTCAAAAAACTTTTAGACACTCCTGCAAGTGAACTCAGTCGGGGAGATAAAATCCGTCAGCAAAAAATACTTGCTCCCTTAATCATTTTCTTTTATTGCCTTATTCTAAAACAAGGAATTTTAGATGGTTGGCATGGTTGGTATTATGCCTTACAACGGATGCTCGCTGAAACTCTATTATCCATTCGTTTAATAGAAGAAGAATACCTTCAATCTTAATATTTTTATTCTATGAATAATTTAATTGCAAATCAAACATTTCAATATATTTGGTCACACCCCAACTCCAGAGGAAGACAGATACCAGCCATCTTTAAATTTATAAGCTGGCAAATTTATAAACGAATTACTAAAAACACAATCACCTTAAATCTTCTTCCAGAAATTAAACTTCATTGCTCACCTGATAGTCGTTCAGCCTCCAGCTTTGGGGGTCATAATTGCGACCTACGCGCAACACCAAACCCCTAACCCCCAAGCTATCTTTGTCCTCGGTGGCGACAGAAATTGAGAACAAGCAGCCATAACATTGCTATTACACCCATTGGCATTTCCTCGCGATCACGCTCCCTTCAACCTTGAGCAATCTCTTGCGCGATCATGTTCCCCGGATGCCGTTTCCTGTACTTTCATCCTAGACCTGACAAGTCAACTCAATTGTTGCGCGATCGCGCTCCCTTGAATCTTAGAAGATTTCTGGCGCGATCGTCTTCACTGAATGCAGTTTCCTCCACTTCCCTCCCAGACCTGACAAGCCAACTCAATTGTTGCGCGATTGAGCTTCGCTCACTGCCGAAGGCGATCGCGCTGTCATTCGGGAAGCTGATGAACTTACGGATTGTTTTGGGCTAACCAAGCCTCTACCTCTTCCACGTCCGAAAAATCGAGTAATGCCTCTGCTAAGGATTCTAACTGCGCGATCGACAACCGACGAATTTGTTGTTGAGTCCTTGCTTCCAATACGCCAAAGCGACGGGTTAATAAACGTAAAACTAATTCCACTTCTCCTTGTTGTCGTCCTTGTTGTAATCCTTGTTGTAATCCTTGCTCTCGCCCCTGTTGCAAGCCTTCCTTTAAGATTTGCTCATACCATGGAGACTCTCTTAACACAGCCATATCCCACCTCATAATATCCTGTACTACTGGTAGTTCTAGCACAAACGAGGCAAAAAAAGACAGTAGCGGTTCGAGTTCATTCAGGGCTTCATCTGCTCTAAGCTCCCTCAAGGCTTCTCTAACCACGCCTTCTTCTCCCCCACCTTTTAAGATGGGGACAAATGGCAGCAAACTCCGCAAGTTTTGCTCAAACACCAGTTGCACTTCCACCTCCCACAAATTAACCACCCGATAATCTTGATAGGCTCTGATGCCCTGAAAGGTTGATTCGTACCAAGTTGGGATTTGAGGATTAGCCAGATGAGGAAGGATATTTAACAAAACTGGATAAACAGGCAATTCATACTTTTCTTCGACAAGGGCAATATAGGCTCTCATCCTTCTGGGAACTTTCCTGTTATAGCGCAATTGAAGTTCATTGAGGAGGAGGAACTCTCCGAGTTCAGGGTGAGTCACTTTCAGAAGAATATCATTTTCTCGGCTCACCCACTGCAAGTCAGAATCCAGAAATTCTTCAACCTTTAATTCAGCAAGATTAGTCAGCCATTGTGCCCAGTTATCCGGAGCAAGGCTAACCAGTCGTTTACCACCAATATCTGCGGGTTGGTTCATGGGCATGAAAATGGGGATTGATGTCAAACCAAAAATCATATCATTGACGGAGCGCGATTGGATGCTCTGTCCATGCTTGGCAAACGCCCCCTGAACCTTAGAAGATTGCTGGCGCGATCGTCTTCACTGAATGCAGTTTCCTCCACTTCCCTCCCAGACCTGACAAGCCAACTCAATTGTTGCGCGATTGCACCCTGAACCTTGGCAGATTGCTGGCGCGATCATTTTCACCAGATACAGTTTCCTGCACTTCCATGCCAAACCTGACAATTTAATTGTTGCGCGATCGATTGTCATTCGAGAATCTGGTGAACTTATGGATTGTTTTGAGCTAACCCTCGCCTCTAACGCTTCTGAGTGCGCGATCGCGCCAGACTGCCTACAATATGAGAAAGACCTTCATCATGGAAGCAAAATGATGTACCAAAGCAACCCTCCTTTCTCCCCGAAAGAAACGCTTCCCACCATGTATGATTTACCTAGTGAAGACCCCTCAGAACCTGGTTTGCCCGACGAATTTCATCTCCTCCAACCGGAATTATTACGCCAGACCTTTCGCTCCCCCACTTATCCCAGCGAGCAGGTCTTTACCGCCACTGACCTAAACCTTTATTATGATGTCCGTCATCCCCAATGGTATAAACGCCCCGATTGGTTTGCTGTTTTAGGCGTTTCCCGACTTTATGAAGAAACCGACCTCCGTTTAAGTTATGTCACTTGGCAAGAAGGAAGGAATCCCTTTGTGGTGGTGGAACTCCTCTCCCCAGGCACTGAGGGAGAAGACTTAGGGCGCAATTTAAGAGACGTGAGTCAGCCCCCCAATAAATGGACGGTTTATGAACAAATCCTGAGAGTGCCCTATTACTTCGTCTTTAACCGCTACAGTGATGAATTCCGCGCCTTCGCCTTACAAGGAAGTCGTTATCAACCGTTATCGTTAGAAGGACAAGGGGTTTGGTTAGAACAAGCGCAATTGGGATTAGGCTTATGGGAAGGAGAATATGAAGGAATCCATCGCCTGTGGCTGCGTTGGTACGACCAAAACAACAATTGGCTTCTCACTCCTGCTGAACAAGCCACTCAACGAGCGGAACAAGAATCTCAACGGGCGGAACAAGCCACTCAACGGGCGGAACGCTTAGCAGAGCAACTGAGAGCGCTGGGTATCAATCCTGAAGCCTAAAGGTCTAGTGATCGTTTTGAGCTAGCCCAGCCTCTGAAACGTCTAAGCGCGATCGCTCTCCCTTGAACCTTGGAAAATTTCTGGCGCGATCGTCTTCACCAGATGCAGTCTCCTGGCCTTCCATCCCAGAGAGCGCGAGCTAACTACGATTAAGAAGATGCAATGGAAACTTTACTGATTACCTTACCGATTACCATGAGCTGGTTTCAAGAACCTAGATCGCGATTGTTTTGAGCTTTATTCAAACAGTTTTGGTGAAATCTCAATCAAGGTAGAATGAACTTTGCTCTGACCGACTTTACAAGAAAAAAATAGAGTTGTTGAACAGAAAGAATGGTTACCCAATTTTTTTGAAGAAGTGATTGGGGGTTGGGAAGGGGAACCCTTAGTAAGAGACCCCCAGCCAGAAGAGCAAGAGCGTGAAGCTTTCGGATGAATTATATTTGTAGCATCGTTGAATTGGAACTTTATTATGGTCCATATCGTAGCCGTCAAACCGAAGCAAATCTGACTAAATTAAAACGTTTTTTTCAGCAATTTTCGAGCTTAGGTTTTGATAATGAAGCTGCTCAGGTCGCAGGGTATGGGCGCGATCAGCTCAATCAAAAAGGACTGCCAATTGGAGTGTATGATTTACAAATTGCTTCAATTGGTATTGTTAATTATTTAACTTTAGTCACTCATAATGTCAGAGAATTCAGTCGTATTGAGGAATTGGTTTATGAAGACTGGGAATCGCCATAGATAAAAACAGAAAACAATTCGTGCGCAATCTAACATAGGCGTAGCCTAATCGCTATTCAATAAGGATTCGTAACATAAAAGGTATTATTGTTGCAATTCATCAAGACGGGCTAAGACTTGTCGGCTATGAATCGGAGGTTTAACGCCAATAAAGATTTCTCGTAAGATCCCGTCGGGATCAATGAGATAAGTATGACGCAGCGCTCGAATCCCGAGCCAGGATCCATAGGCTTTACTGACAGAACCATCTGTATCCGCAAGAAGAGGGAATTCAACCCCAAGCTCATCACAAAATTTTTCGTGAGATTGGACATCATCGGCACTTACCCCAATAATTTGGGTATTGCGAGCTTTGTATTTGGGCAGATCTTGCTGAAATCGTTTCGCTTCAAGTGTACAGCCGGAGGTAAAGTCTTCCGGGTAGAAATATAAAACGACCCATTTCCCTTTGTAATCAGACAAAGCGATTTCCCCATCTCCCGTATTGGTGGGAAGGGTGAATTCTGGGGCTGGTTCATTGAGTGAGGGTTGTTTTCCACCTAGAGCGTGGGCATTAGCAAGGAAAAAAAGGAAGCTTAAACATAAGCTTAAGCAAAGGGTGAGTAAATGACGACGGGACATGAACGCTTGCTCAATCACGGTTGCTTATTGAGAATAACATGTTTGTCCTTGTCATTGGTTCGTTGTTTTTGGATAATTTTCCAGAGAATTCATACCCTCTCTCAACGGGGTGAAACACGCTCGATCAAGGTAACCACTTCCCAATCAGTTACTCCGTCCAGTTTTTAGCTCGTCCCACTGCTTTTTGCCACATCTTAAAATTATCTTGGGCTTGGTGCTGATTTTTACTAGGAATAAAGCTGCGATCGCGCTTCCGTTTGGCAACTAACTCATCATAATCGTCCCAAAAACCAATATCTAGCCCTGCACCAAATGCCGCCCCCTGCGCTGTAGCATCCAGAATAGCCGGACGTTCTACCGGAATCCCTAAAACATCCGCTTGAAATTCCATTAAGAAGTTATTTTGGGAAGCCCCACCATCGACTTTTAATAAAGAAATTGGGGTATCCCCATCTTTATTCATGGCATCGACCACTTCTTTCACTTGATAGGCAATGGATTCTAAAACTGCTCGCACCATATGTTCCCGTTGCACCCCGCCGGTAATCCCCAAAAATCCGCCTCTAGCACTCATATCCCAATGAGGGGCGCCTAAACCACTCAAAGCGGGAACAAAGTAAACCCCATCCGTATCGGCTACTTCGCGGGCTAAGATTTCCGTTTCCGGTGCTGATTTAATCAGTTTCAGTCCATCTCGTAGCCATTGGATACAAGCCCCGGTGGTAAACATTGCCCCTTCTAGGGCATAGTTGGTAATCGGTTTACCGCCATTGGCTTCACTCCAAGCAACTGTTGAGAGGAGTTGATTGCGCGATCGCGTTAATTCTTGACCACTTTGGGAAATCAAGAAACAACCGGTTCCATAAGTACATTTGAGCATTCCTTTTTGGTTACAGCCGTGGGCAAACAGTGCCGCTTGTTGATCACCAAACACCGCACGAATGGGAATTTCGGTTCCCAGAATCTCTTCATCAATGGTGCCAAAATCTCCTAAACTCGGACGAATCTCGGGCATTAAATGTCTGGGAATGGTAAATAGGTCGAGTAAGTCGGTATCCCACTCCTGGGTTCCCAAATTCATTAACATGGTGCGGCTGGCATTGCTATGATCCGTGCCATGCACCCGTCTTCCGGTTAAATTCCAAAGAATCCAAGTATCAACCGTACCCGCTAAAACTTTATCTAAATCCACTTCGGGCTGATTTTGTTTCACCCAATCTAATAACCATGCCAACTTACTGGCAGAAAAATAGGCATCTAAAACTAAGCCCGTGCTATTTTGAATTTTTTCCGCATAGCCTTTTTGAGCTAACTCGCGACACTTTTGCGCCGTTCGTCGGTCTTGCCAGACAATCGCCCGGTGTAAGGGTTCTCCTGTTGTTTTATCCCAAAGTAAACAAGTTTCGCGTTGTACCGTTAACCCAGCGGCTGCAATTTCTTCAGGGGAAACATCGGTACTTCTTAACACCTGTTCCATACAGCTGCGGGTATCATGCCAAATTTCTATCGGATCGTGTTCGAGCCAACCGGGATGGGGATAATATTGGGTTAATTCTCCATAAGATTGTCCTACTACTTCTCCATTGTGATCAAAAAGAATGGCACGATTTCCTGTTGTTCCTAAGTCAAGGGCAAGAACGTATTTTTGCTTAGTCTCCACGGTAATCTCTCTACATTTCACTGTGTTTTAGTTTACCATTTCTCCTAAACTGATTTTTAAAAAAGTTAACTTCCCGAAACGACTCAATTCGTTCGGATATTGCGCCATTAGTAGGAGATGCAACCGTACTTCTGACTGATCGGAGTCGCTTATATTAGAAATGTAGAAATTAATTCTATCCTTAATTTTCTACGGTATTTTTCAAACTCATTTGGAGGAAAATTATCATGGCTTTAATTCGTTGGCAACCCTTCCGCGAAATCGATGAACTCCAACAAGAAATGAACCGAGTCTTTGATAATTTAGGTTATAGTTCTCTTGCTCGTAAAACTGATGGCTTAACGAGTTTTGTTCCTCCTGCGGAAATGGAAGAAACAGAAGATGCTGTGCTCATTCGTTTAGAAGTTCCCGGAATTAATCCCGAAGATATCGATATTCAAGCCAGTGCAGAATCAATTTCAATTCGCGGCGAACGTAAGTCAGAATCCAAAACTGAAGAAAAAGGAATGACACGCACTGAATTTCGTTATGGCAGTTTTCAACGGGTAATTCCGTTATCCACTCGCATTAATCATAATCAAGTGGAAGCGGAATATAAAAATGGTGTTCTCGAGTTAACCCTGCCCAAAGTTGAGGAAACAAAACAAAAAGCTGTAAAAGTAAAAGTTCATGGTTAACCCTTAGAGAGAATGAACCCATCCCCCTATTCTCGTTTTGAATGGGGGGATAATTATCTTCTGGGTGAGCCAGCGAATAACTGGCCCGAATAATAGCGCCTGGAACAGGCGTGGCGTTAAACCGCCAACAGTCACGCAAGTCCCGCCAGGATTAAGCACTGGTAAATATTGGAAAGGGGAACGATGCTTCGACTTGTCCCAACCAGGCGGTACTCGTCGGAATGAGTCAATTGGCTTTTCAGTTCAACAGGGGCGATCTCGCACCCAAAAAGTTCTTTCTCAAACAGGCTTTTTGATCTACTGAGTTTTTCAAGCCCTAGCCACTATCGGTTTCCATTTAAGTGTCATTTCGGCTTTCCGGCTCGATCTAACTTCCAATTTTATTTTTTTCAGTAAATCTGCCAAATTGGCAATCTATTCCAAATTAAATTCAGTATTATTTCTAGCGTACACACAAAAAAGGTTGCTAAAAGCAATCTCCAACAAGGACAAAACGAACAATGATTATTTCCGATCTTAACTACTTAGAATCTGTAGACGAAGAAATCTTCGGCGGCAAAGGCATTAACATCGACAGCAACTTCGACTTAGACAAAGACGTTGATTCTGACGTTAATGTCGACGAGACTTTCAACAAAGCGGTTAACCTTGACTTGAGCGGGCTAAGCGGAAACGGTGCTGAAGTATTGGGTAGCTCTGATGCTCAAGGGAATGATACCTTCAGCAGCATTATTTTTGGTACCCAAACCAACAGTAGCGCTTCTGAATCCTTTGTCAATGCCAGTTCTTTCACGGCTTAAGGATTAACTCTAGCATAACTCATGTAGCCTCCTCTTTTGAGGAGGTGACAGTTAGGCTCCTCTCACTTAAATTTAGTGATTTTTAAACCAGTCACGATGAAAAAATTTCCCCATCACCCAAACTCCGGTCTGATTTTCCAGCTGATTGTCACCCCTTCAGGGAGCAGTTAGAGGGAAGAAGGATCGTCTTTTTGAGTAGTCCAGAAAGCTTTTTTATCGTATTTCAGTGATGCAACTCAATCACATTTTTAAGAATTTGAAACTTTAGGAGATCAATTCAAGATGGCTATTGACACCCAAGAGATTCTAGACAAAATTGACGCTAAAATAGCTGAGCTCCAGGAAAAAATAGGAGGGATCGGAAGTGCTAACCAAGAGGGAACATCAGGAAAAGATTTTCTCGTTGCCAATCGGTTCAGCGATAGTATTATAGTTGGGCTTGGGGGTGATGACCGAATTTTTGGCGGCTTTGGCAATGACTTCCTTTTAGGTAATTCTGGTAACGATCTGATCGATGGAGGGAATGGCGATGACGACATTTTGGGCGGTGATGGCAACGATAACTTATTTGGAAAGTTTGGCAGTGACGACCTCTATGGAGAGGATGGTGAAGATCTGATAGATGGTGGCTTAAATAATGACTTCCTGGATGGGGGCAACGGCAACGATCAAATAATTGGAGGTCCGGGCAACGACCAGATGTTTGGAGGTGGCGGCAGCGATATCCTGACAGGGGTTGGCAATTTAACTGGAGACATTGAGGTCGATTTTTTAGTTGGAGGTGGATCTTTGAATTTCATCACTGAAGAGGCTAGTTTTAATCCAGATGGCGCTCCCGATCTATTCGTGCTGGGTAATGCGAATGGCTCTTTTTACACTAATAGTGGTTCCGGTAACAGTGGCGGTATTTTGGGTGTTGGCGATCTTGCTGTAATTTTCGACTTTGAAAGTGGTATCGATAAAATCCAGTTAAGCTCATCATCAGCAAGTAATCTTAATGTTCTGACCGGAGATGGTCCACTTGGTTTTGCTACATACATTTTGGATAATGGTGATTATATTGGTGCCGCTCTTGGTGTTGCTCTTACTGCTACCGATTTTACGTTTGTTTAGTAACAATGATGCACCTAAAAATCGAATTTTCGTGATCTCTCCATAGAGGTTTATAGGAAACATAGTTTTTGTTTATAGTCCTATTTTTTTCAAGCTTATATAGTAACGTAAATTTAATGAGTACATTGCTATGAATAACGAAAACAATTCAGCAACTAACCTTAAATTTCTCATCCAACTTGCCTTGCAAAAGCACCAGTTCGGTCAATTGGATGAAGCTGAATTGTTATATGAGCAAGTATTAGAAGTCTTTCCCCAACATTGCAGCGAACCAGACAGTTTAGAACAAGAATATCGCCCAATTGTAATTGGTAATTTAGGCCATCTCTTTGAACAACAAGGCAAGTTAGAGGCAGCGGCAGAACACTACCAGCAAACGTTACAACTTAAACCGGATTATGCGGAAGCTTATTATAATTTAGGCAATGTTTACCAAAAACAAAGCAAGTTAGACACTGCCATAGACTCTTATCAGCAAGCCTTAAAACTTAAACCTGACTATGCCGAAGCTTATTATAAATTAGGTAATACTTTCCAGAAACAAGGCAAACTAGATGCTGCAGTAGAGTCTTATCAGCAAGCCTTAAAACTTAAACCTGACTATGCCGAAGCTTATAACAATTTGGGAAATATTTTATTGTCCCAGGGTCAATTAAGATCGGCGATAGAGTCTTATCAGCAAGCCTTAAAACTTAACCCCGACTATGCTGATGCTCATTACAATTTGGGAAATATTTTCCAAGCACAGGGCAAGCTAGATGCTGCTATAAAATCATACCAGCGTGTCTTAGAAATCAAGCCTAATTATGGTAGCGCACATCATAATTTAGGCTGTACATTTAAATTAAAACACCAGTTAGAAGCAGCAGCCGAATCATACCAAAAAGCCTTAAAGTTTCTACCTGAGCCTAATTCGACCAATACTTATTTTAACTTAGCAAACGTGTTTTCTGAGCAAGGTCAGTTAGAAGCAGCCATAGAAACGTACCGACAAGCTCTAAAAATTAATCCCAATTTTTCTCCAGCTAAGTGGGGAATTCTCATCAATCAATTGCCGATTATCTATTCCAGTTGTGAAGAAATCAAACAGAGACGAAATGACTATCGGCAACACCTCAATGAATTAGCGCAACACTATCAAAACGCCGATGCTCAACAACTCAAAGCAGCCGTCGAATCGGTCGGCGCCTTACAGCCGTTTTATTTGGCGTATCAAGGCTTAAACGATCGCGCATTACAGCAAACCTATGGGGAAATGCTGGTTCACATTATGTCCAGTCATTATCCCCAATGGAGTCAAGCGCTTCCGCTGCCCAAATTACAAGCTAACGAGAAAATTCGCGTTGGGTTTGTTTCTCGATTTTTTTACGATCATTCTAATTGGAAAATTCCCATTAAAGGTTGGGTCGAAAACCTGAATCGGAGTGAGTTTGAATTATTTGCCTATCATACCCACTTCAATCGCGATCAAAATACTAAAAGAGCAGCAAAAGAGTTTGACAAATTTACTCAAGGTTCGCGTTCCCTTGAACAATGGTGTAACTTAATTCGACAAGATCAATTACACGTCTTGATTTTTCCTGAATTTGGCATGGACCCCATGACACTGAAGCTGGGTTGTTTAAGACTGGCGCCGATTCAAATGACCTCTTGGGGACACCCGAATACCAGCGGCTTGCCCACCATTGACTATTACTTGAGCAGCGATTTGATGGAACCGGAAAACGCTCAAGAACACTACACCGAACAATTAGTCAGATTGCCCAATCTCTCGATTTCTTACA
>JAAANX010000048.1 GCA_009909085.1 Cyanobacteria bacterium GSL.Bin1
TGATGCGTTTACCCTGGCACCAAAACGAGAATTTATTGAAGTTGTCAATCCCGAAAAAGTTCACCATATCTCGGAAAAATGGTACCCTATTGGCTCGGTTAGTCAAGTTAAAAAATGTTTAAGCAGTAATGAAATTACAGGGGAAGACATTGTCTATTTTCCAAAAGCAATTTCTCAAAATCAGTCAACAATTTTTAACAGTAATTTTTGGCAATTTACTAATAATTTGCTAGACTAAAAGAGAACCTAGCAATATGACAATAATGGCACAAACAAAAACTAAGAAAACAAGTATTCTGGGCACTGTTCCCAAAGACTCTATTTTCAATCCCACGCCTACTTATAATCTGCGAAATGATTGCCAAGTCGGACAGTGGAAGCAAGGAGAAGATAATTTTAAAGGAAATTCCCTGGAAATTTCACTTCTCAAAGCAAAAAAACACTATGGGAATTTGGGGGATACCAAAAAAGCCCATTGGTTGCAATTGTGGTTAGTAGCAGCTCCCAGCGAAACTAAAATTCCCGCTAATACCGTGTGCTGCACTTACCTAAAGAGCCGTTCTCTAGAAAACATTGGAACTAAGCTCACGGAGTTGATGACCAATCAAATTGATCCAGGTACGGTTATCTTTACAGCCTTTTTTGAAAAAACCCAAGGGAAGATGGGAACTTACTACTATCTGAAATGGGACTGGCGTGAACGCGAAGGTGAGGCTGAGCAAAAGCAACTGGATCAGATCATCGAGTTCATCAATGGCGATCCGAGTTTAGTCGATACGGGGAAACCGAAAACCCTCATCTGCACTGATGGGATGAGTTCAGAACAGATTGATGACCTAGACCCAGTAATCGACGCACTGGAAAACGACGAAGAGCTACCCCAGAAACAGCTTAACGGCAATCAATAAACTTGACCGGGAGAGGTTTTTGCCTCTCCCTTCTGAATTGGGAGAGAACATGATGCAAGTCAAAACCAAGGAAAATGGATCGCGTTGCTACAAGACGGAAACTGGAACTTACCCGTCTGTCACCACGATTCTTACCGCTACAGCAAGCGAGGCAGAACGGGCAAAACTACAACGGTGGATGCAGAAGCAAAATCAGGTGAAAGGTTGGGGAGCTGCTCATCAGTATTGCAGCAATCGCGCCCAAGAGGGAAAGGACATCCACGCTGAGATTGCAGCTTATCTCGAAGGAAAGCACTCAGACCTTCCCGACTCACCCTTTACCAATAAAGCCCATTCTATGTTGCGGCTGTTCAAGCAAAGTCACTGCGGTGTCGAGCAATTTATTAGCCATCCCCACCCAAAAGGCTACGCGGGAACGCTAGACTTAGTAACGCCTTATGACACGGAGTTAACAGTATTCGATTGGACCACTTCTAAACGTCCGAAAATCAAGCAGTGGCTGAATCAAAAGTTCCTACAATGTACCGCTTACGCGATTGCCTACGGAAAGACCAATTGCAAAACCCCCACCCAAGTTGGTGTGATTGTTCTTACTCCCACAGGGCTACAGTTATTTACTGATTCCCCGAAAGAATACGAGAAAGAATGGCGCGATCGCCTCCATCGTTTCTATACAGAGGAGTTGTGGCACGAATTGGGCTTAGAAATTAGCTAGTTTAGCCAAGGTAAAAGGCAACATTACAATGACTTCAGCATCTGTCTTAAAAATGACTCAGCAGACCTTAAGTCTTGAGGAAGAACAGGAGCGACGCTATCTGGAGCGGAAAGTAGAGCGAGCTTTCTACGAAGCTGGAAAGAGCTTAGCTCAGTTGCGCGATCGCGGGCTTTATCGCAGCACCCACTCATCTTTCGAGCAGTATTGTCGCGATCGCTTTGGCTTCCAACGTCGCCACTCCTATCAGCTAATCGATGCAGCCAAAACTGTTGATAATCTGATTCAACTTCTAGGAGTCGAAGATGGATGTGCGCCAATGGATCACATTTTACCCACAAAAGAGCGACAAGTGCGACCGCTCACTTCCCTAACGCCCCAGGAGCAGAAGGAAGCGTGGATGAGCGCGATCGCGAACGCCGATGGGAATGCTCCCTCCTCTCGCCAGGTTTCAGAAGCGGTACAAGTGATCCAAAAACGAACGATAGAAGCTACGGAGCCAAGCCCTCATAAAATTGGGGAAGTTTGCAAAATAAAAGCTAAAAATAATCCCGATCTCAGAGCAGTGAACGGATACGCTGGAATTATCAGGGAAGTTTATAATTACTCCTGTAGCGTAGAAACTCATATGGGTGAATTAACCATCAATAACCAGAACCTAGAATCCCTAAACGATGACCAAGCTGAAAATGAGCAAGCGGAACAATTGCTCAAACGGCTGTGGCGACTTCGGGAAGTGGAACAACTTGATCACGCAGCCGTTGCTCTTCTCAATTCTTTGGAAAAACAACATTCCCCACAACTCAACCCACTACAAGAGGCATTGTTACAAACAGTTGAGTCTTACTACAGCTATCAGGAATCAAACTTAATCTAATTCCGCTCCAAATCGCTCCCAACCTTGTTCTCTAACATTTTCTGATATACTTTATAAAAATAAGATATCTTAGACAAAGATAATATAGTTTCAGCCTTGTGAGAAATTGCTATGAAGGAAGATAATGCTTTAGCTAAAACAATTAGTCGTTTCAGTGAGCTACCTCAAGTTTCACCAACAGAAGAACTTATCCTTCTCCTCCTACATAATCAAGAATGTTACGGATTACAAATTATAAAGGCAATTGAACAGGCAACCCAAGGACAGAAAAAGCTCAATGTTGGCTCCCTTTATCCGACGCTTAACAAACTTGAAAAGAAAAATCTCATCACATCCTACTGGGGAGACGAAAAGCGACAAGAGCGAGGAGGAGCCCGTAGGAGATACTACCAAATTACGGAAAAAGGACGAGCTACCTGTCAAGCCAAGCAATCCCTACGAGAAAATTTACGAGACTGGAAACCAGCCTGATTCAACCATAGAGGTGAAAACTTGGGTAAGTGAGTATATTACCTGCTTTGTCGCCTATTCTTTTTTCTCGAAAAGTGAACGCGAGGAGTGGATGGGCGATATCTATGAGATTAACTACGACCTCCTCTCACAAGGAAAACAGCGTTGGTTCGTTAACTTAGTTGATTTTACTAGAACGTTGTTTTTTCTGGTAGCGAAGTTGAAAATCACTTGGAATGAAGTTAAAAATTTTTTTGCTTTCTTGCTAGGTCGGGACAATTGACATCTTTTGCAGACACTCTATAACATCACAGATAAAAAATTAAAGTGATACGACACTGTTACTAATTTATATAGGAGTTTAAATGTGAACCGAGCAATCCCACCTTTAGTAGTTTTAACCTTCTCACTGCTTTTTTCTACCGTTGCCATTGCTCAATATCGAATACCAGCACAAATTATCTCCACTGAAGATGGTGACACACTTACTGTTAGGCAAAATGGGGAGCACATTACCATTCGGCTAAGTTGTATTGATGCACCTGAAAGCAGTCAAAGCGGCGGTCAGGCTGCTGCCAACCGTTTGAAAGCACTGCTTCCTCAAGGGACGAAAGTGGAACTACGAACGGTTGAGACAGATAGATATGGCAGAACCATTGCAGAAGTGTATAAGAACAATGTCTCAGTTAATTTGCAAATGGTACAAGAAGGACAAGCAGTGGTTTACGACCAATATTTAGATGCTTGTGAGGTGACCAAGGAGCAGTATCTAGACACAGAAGCTCAGGCGCGACATAGGAAGATTGGTTTTTGGGCTCAAGCTAATGCAGTGATGCCTTGGAAGTATCGCAGCGGTGAACGCACTAACACTAGCTCTCAACCAGAAACAAGCAGTTTACCAAACTGTGTTAATGGCGACTGTGACTGCTCAGATTTTGCGAGTCATGCCACCGCGCAACAGTTACTGGAAGGGAATCCTAGCGACCCACATCGGCTAGACGGGGACTCAGATGGCGTAGCTTGTGAAAACCTACTTTGATTTGGGGAGTAACGCGCGATCTCATCTTCGATTCACTGACGCTTTGCGTCAATCACACCTGTAAAATCAGATCATCGTTGCCCTTGCTGAGACTTATTCCTCTGGGTTTGTCGCTGCACGGCTTGAGAAGCTTGTTGCGTCGCTGCTTTAACATAAGCATTGATATTAGATTGTTTTGCCCCCTGTCGATGTTTCATCCGCTGCACATAGGGACTCTGAGCGAGGAGGTAGGGGGCATTATTATCTGCTTTTTTTATTGCTGCTGCGACCACAGCCTCATCGAGCTTACGGGCAACGCGATCATCTTGTCCTGAACGATCATAGAGCTGCTTATAAGTGAGGGTTTGATCCCCTGTTACCTGACGCGCCAAATCAGTATAGCGATCGCGCAACTGAGCTTTGTCGAACCCCTCGGCAACAGGAGGGAGATGCTCTATCTGAGCTTTCTCCTGAAGTGCCGAGCTTGCTTCCTGCACCGTTGCTTTCGTATAAGCCGTGATATAAGACTGCTTCGCTCCCTCCCGATGCAGTTTATTTTGAACGTAGGGACTCTGAGCAAGGAGGTAAGGGGCGTCCTTTTCTCCGTTTTGCATCGAGGCTGCCGTTACTTCGACATCCATCTTTCGAGCAAAGCGCTCATCCTCAGACACCCGCTGATATAACTTGTCATAAGTTACGTTTCTTTCCCCGGTTACTTGCTTGGCTAAGGCAGTATAACGATTACGAAACTCTGCTTTCTTGGAATCGGGTGGAACGTAGGGCGGCTTAATTTCACTCATTTACTACCACCCGCCTTGATAACTACTTACTGCTAAAACTAAAGAGCATTTCTCGGTCAATTTCACCTGGTAAGTCTGCTTCCTCTGGCTTAGGCTCTTGGGGCAGATCTGTTTCTGCTTTTTCCGGCTGCGGTACTTGCTGAAATGATTGCGAAGCGGCAAATACACTTCCAAACTCGGAACGGTCTAAACCAAATGTATTAATTAAATGATTGAGATGATTCTCTAGCTGGTAAGCTGTTTTCTTTGCTACCTCTCGCGTTGTTTCTTGATCATACCCTTTTTGGTGATAAGCATAGGGTAGCCAACACAGACCTAAAGTATGGAGAATTAACTGACGCATTGGCATTATTTCTTTAGAACGAGCAAAGTCGATAAGCATTTCGTCAGTTGTCCCCTTTTGAACTCTTTGGATACGCAACGTGAGGTCTTTTTGCTGTGCCATGTTTATGCTGATACTTTACTTTCACTGCTTTTGGTTAACCAATTGAAAAGGCTATAGGCATCGGCTAAGCGATGGGCATCGGGGTTCTCAGGAGAAAAGTGAAAATCTTGAGCGACTAATTGGTTTAAATCACAAGACCAATGAAGCTCTGAGGTGGAAAACATA
Organism: Cyanobacteria bacterium GSL.Bin1; assembly: GCA_009909085.1. NCBI lineage: Bacteria > Bacillati > Cyanobacteriota > Cyanobacteria bacterium GSL.Bin1. The sequence continues at coordinate 5,376 of JAAANX010000048.1, forward strand.
CTCTCAATCTCAGAGGCAAAAAACTGAGCTGCTCCGCCCGATACAATCAGCTCGTCCACATCAAAGCGGTAGCTCCCTAATTGGGTATTTAGCCATTGCCCCACTACCTTCCAGTGATTCGTAGCTACTTTTTCAATCACTTGGGAAACTTGCTTAACTTGGAACTTTAGCTTTTCTTCGCTTCCCACCTTATTCCATAACAACTGCTGAATCTTGGTTGAATCAAACCGTCCCTGATAAATCGCTACAATTAAATCTTGGCTAGGGATGTTGCTTCCATCTAACACCGTTTCTTCTACCACTGCATCAACGACAAGATGAAAACCTCGGGAATTACAGTCACTGGCTAGGTTTTGCCCTCCTTTATAAAAGAAAAAAGAGTTATTGTAGTGACCCATCACCAAACAAGCTATTCCCCGCTTTTGGAAAACCTCTTTTGGAAGTTGCATTTGGCGGTGCATTAGCAATCCGATTCCTTCGGGATTAATCTCAGAAGATTCCACCGAGCAACGGTAGGTTTCGCCTCGAAACCGAAACTTCGAGATACTTTTCGATAACTCTTTACTGAGTTCTTCCCGAGAAGCCCACTCGGAAAGCGGCAATAGTATCGAGTAAGCGATAGAAAATTTATTTCCCAGTTCTGCCTTTTGCGCGATCGCGCCGATTACTGCTAAACATCGGGAAACCCCTTGAGCAACTTTCAGTTTTTCTCGCCCGAGTAAAGAGCGACCCTGATAAGTATCTTTGCGGGTAATAAATCCCAATGCTTGCCCGGCTCCATCGGAAAAGGTTAACCAAGCATCATTTTCTGGCTTTGCCTCACTGGGTTCAATCGCAGCGATGTCAGCCCGACTCAACTCAACAATTTCTGGCTCTAAAAATAGAACCTGTTTTTCTTTCCAGTCTGACCGTTGCCAGATTGATTTTACGAGTGATTTTCCGAGATCAATTACAACGTTTAAGTCTGCCATTTGTTTTGAAGCGAGATGATTTGAGAGTCTTTTGAGAGAGTTTTGAGGTTTTTTTGAGAGTCTTCTGAGAGAAGTTCTGAGCTAATTCTAACCCAACCTTCTTAGCTGATCAAGCTCGGTCTAATCTGAGAGTTTTTTGAGAGTTCCTTGAGAGTTCCTTGAGAGTTTATTAAGAGTCTTTTGAGCAAGTGTACTGAATTCTAGTTAGCTACCAAAACTCATATGACTTACACACAGCTTGTTTGACTAATACAAAAAATCTAAATTTATAAAAACATAGAATCGCGTTACTTAAAAATATTTCAATCAAGCTATTAAAAAAATTTCCCCACGATCGAATCTTCGATTCGCTGACGCTTTGCGTCAATCGCGCTTCGATTACTTCCAAATAGAAGTATCGCGCCGAGTGAAAATTAGCTTAAAATGGGTTAGGGAGCAGTGGAAGAGATATTTTATTTAGAGTTTCGCACCTGACGCAACTTTTGTTGCAAAAATGTACGTTAATTTCCTACAATATCTTAACTATAAGCATATCGCAACACCCTAATGCTAACCATCGCAAACGTTAGTTCTCAGCAAGCGAAAAACTATTACGAAAAAGAGAACTACTACAGTAAAGAAGCTGCCCAAAATAATTCCGAGTGGCGTGGGCGGAGCGCTAGCCACTTCGGGCTAAAGGGCGAGATTGAACTAGAGGCTTATGAAGCTCTAACCGATGGCATGAGCCCTGACCGTCAGCAAACCCTCCGACAAAAACACGGAAATCAAGATCGCGCTGGGGTTGACCTCACCTTTTCTGCCCCCAAAAGTGTTAGCCTCGCCTCCCTCGTGGGAGAGCAAGACCAACTCGAACAAGCCCATCGCCAAGCCGTACGGAAGGTAGTCGATTTAGTAGAAGCCAACTATGCCACCACTCGCATTAAAGGGCAGCGCACCCCAACCGATAATTTGACAGTTGCCATGTGGCACCATGACACCAGCCGCGAACTGGACCCCCATCTCCACACTCATTGTGTCGTTATGAATGCCACTCAAGGAGAAGACGGGAAATGGCGCACCCTCTCTAACGAAGCATTCTATAAAAATAAAATTCTGCTTGGGCAGATCTATCGCCAAGAGTTAGCCCGAGCGTGCATGGAGATGGGATATGAAATTGAGCATCATCCAAAAGAGCTGTTTGAGATTAAAGGCTACACCCGAGAGCAGTTGGAAGCCTTCTCCAAACGCCACGAACAAATCCTGAATAAAGTTGCTGAGATGGGAGAGCAAGCCACAACCGAAAATAAAATTTGGGCATGGCACCAAACCCGAGCCAAGAAAAATCATGAACTTGGACGTGCCGAAAAGCTAGCGTATTGGCAAGAAGAAGCAGACCTATATAACATTCAGCATCCTCAACCCCACTCCCAATCCCAACTGCCTACAGCAGATGTAATCGCTGCCGAGCTTCAAACCAGTATTGATCAAGGGATTGAACATTGTTCCGAGCACAAGGCAGCGTTCCGATCCGAGGAAATCAGCAAATTTGTCACGGCTCAACCCCGACCCTTCGGGATTAATGAACTCAGAAGCGCGATCGCGCAGCATCCTGAACTAATCCGAACCTTTGATGAACGCCTTACCACCCAAAAAGCCCTCGCCCGTGAACTCGCCACGATTAAAATCATGCGGAAGGGAAAAGAGCAAGTGTCTGCCCTAACAACACCAGAGACAGTCAAACAAAGATTAGCAGAAGTCAGACTAACCCAAGGACAACAAAACGCGATCACCCTTGCTGCGACCGCTACTGATCAATACATCGCCTGGCAAGGGGTCGCCGGCGCGGGAAAGACTTACGCCCTGAATCAATTGCGAGACATCGCTCAAGAAAAGGGCTACGCCTTAAAAGGATTTGCTTCTAGTGCTAAGGCGGTTGAAGTGTTAGAAACAGAAACAGGAATTATCTCAAATACTGTCGCCAGCCATCTCTACTCCCCAACTCCCGAAACTTCTCAAGACAAGCAGATCTGGATTATGGATGAGGCGGGATTAATCGGGGCGAGGGAGGCTCATCAATTTCTGAAGCGAGCAGAGGCGGAAAATGCACGGGTGTTACTGGTGGGAGACATCCAACAGCTTTCTCCTGTAGAAGCCGGGAATCCCTTTCGCTCCCTGCAACAATCGGGAATGACCACTGCTTACCTAGACCAATCGCTACGACAAACCCCCCCTGACTTACAAAGAATTGTAAAATTTACAACTCTGGGAAAAACTGAAGCCGCGATCGCGCAACTGGATCAAGTTGGGCGAATTCAGGAAATTCCTGATAGCGATGACCGTGCGGAGCAAATTGCTCAAGACTACACAAAACTCTCTTCTTCACAACGAAAAAAAACCCTGATCGTCGCTGGCACCAACCAAGAGTCTTCTACGATTACCCAGAAAATCCGAGAAAAGCTGAAAACAGAAGGGAGCTTAGGAACTGAAGTAACAGCCACCCGATTAAGAACCAAGAATCTCTCGAAAGTCCAATCTTCCCTTTCCCCTTACTACGAAAAAAATGATGTCATTATTCCCAGCCGCAATTATCGTGGGCAGGGCTTAGAAAAGGGAAAAGCCTATTATGTGATGGATATAGAAAAAGATTGGCTGAAACTTAGGGACATATCTGGGAATGAAATAACAGCGAATCCTATGAAGTTTCGCAAGTCCGTTTATACCCAGCAATCCATGACAATCGCAGTGGGAGACAAGTTGAAATGGACCAAGAATAATAAAGAATTAAACCGCCGTAACGGGGAAGAATTTGAAGTCTCTGCCCTAGAAGGAGACATTGCCATAATTGAAGGGAAAGATGGTAAGCGCGATCGCTTCCATCTACAAGAGCCACTACACATTAATCACGCCCTAGTCAGTACCACTTATGCTTCCCAAGGACAAACAGCGGAGAATGTTCTGGTTGCAGCCAATAATCAAACCACAAACCGAGAAAATTTTTATGTGGCGATTTCCCGCGCTAAAACCGGCTTACAAATTTATGCTGAAGATAAAGCCCAACTCCGAGAAAAAGCCCCAGTCAGCCAAGCCCAAGAGAATCCGTTAGAATTAGTACCCAAGAAACGCCCAGAATCACACGATGACACAGAATCCCGAAGTCCCCAACAGTCCCCAGAGCGGGATGGCGCAGCTATTGGAAAGCGCGTTGCTACAAGCCTTGAAACCAATTACCAGCCAGCTCAACCAAATCGAAGCTCGCCTCGACGAACAAGAACTGGACCAGCAACAGAACTTCGAGAAACTAAACAGGAAGGTAGAAGCTCTGGAAGAGAAGCAGAACCAGAAAATCGAGAAACTACACCAACAAATCCAAAACCAAGCTCAGCAGATCAACCTAGAAAATCAACTCATCGCGCAGCAAACCAGCTTCAACAACTTAACCAAAACGCTGATGGATTTATCGAACAGATTCAATTTGATAACGAAGCGGTGGGAGAGCAATCACAATCAACTGAGCGAACAGCTCAGCGATCTCAACTGGCAGAACCAGCAACTAGAGCAGCGGATCAACAGCTTAGTGAAAACCTTGACACCTTTACCCAAACAAATTCAAGCTGGGAACAACAAGCTCAGCGGGGAACTGAATCAGATGAAGCAGACCAGCAACGAACTAGAAGAGCGGATCAACAACTTAGTGAAAGCCTTACTGCCCTTACCCGAGGAAGTACGAATTTCAAACAAGAATCTGAGCAAAGAACTAAGCGAGATTGGGAAGCAGTTAGAAGCACTCGCTACAGCTTTGAAACGCTAGAGCAAAAGTCACCGCAACAAGTCTGGGAAGAGTATAGTCAAAACATCAGAGCTAAGTCCCCAGTTGAGCGAACTCGGGAAGTCGCTCGCCATGCCCTGCGAGATGGCTATTCCAAGGATCAAGTCAGGATGATCCTGACCTTTGATCCTCATGTTCAAGAGGTTGATCAAAAACAGGGCAGGGAGAAAGCCGAAAAACATATTAAAACCATGATCCGCGCTGGCGAGGATAGAAATAAAAAAGCGCGACAACCTAGACCAGAGCAGGAACAACAGAGGAGACAACAGAGAAATGATGACTTAACTTTGTAACTTTAACTGTCACAGTTCTAAAACTTACCCAAAACTGTTACAGTAGTATTATCCTTTAACGACAAGGTTTTTAGCGAAAATGCGTAAATCTTACTGTGACAGTTTAGACCGTCGTCGAAGGCTTTTAGAAGCCCTTGGTGGACTACCAGAAACAACAGTGGAAAATCAAGAGTGGCTCTATATGTTAGAAGAAGAAACTCGCCACTCGCTCTCGATTGAAGGGTTTTTTGCCACGGAGCAGGAGTTAAAGGCAGTGTTGAGCGGTCGGAAACAAGCCCCAGAAATTTTTAACTACTACCGAACCGCGCTGACACTCTACGACCTTGGCTTACAAGATTACCGAGAAGGTCTGACCCGACTTGATTTACCTTTCATTCGCCACATCCATAGTGAAGTCTTCCGCGAGTCAATCCCCTTTAGTCGGACACGAGGAAAGTTTCGTCAGGGAAAGATTCAGATTCAAGGGGCAAAAGTGCAACCTCCTGGTTTTGACATCGAGCAGTATCTTCGAGCCTTTTGTCAGTGTGGGGCTGATTATTTGAAGCGTTACGATATTCTAGCAGCTCTTGCTCGCACACATACCTTATTTGAAAGCATTCATCCTTTTGATGATGGTAATGGACGAGTAGGGAGGATTTTGCAAAATTACCTAGCAGTAAGCCAAGGCTATCCTCCTTTAGTCATCAAAGGAATTCACCCACAGCAGCGACAGCGGTACTACCGAGCCTTAGAAGCAGCCGATGTGGGCTTTCATAAGGAATTTCCACCCCCTCGGGTTGACTCCCTCACCAAGCATTTAGAGAAAGGTCAGTTCGAGTTACTAGAGGCGTTACTTTATGAAGGACTGAGACCACGTTTAGACCTTGCAATTGCCACTGCATTAGAACAAAAAGAAGCGTTACAAGAACTCAAGGAACTTGCTTCTCACTTTGACGTAAAAGAAGCAACGCTACGGCAGTGGGTTGGTCGAGATAAACTGATCGCCGTTAAGCGAGGGAATAGGCTTTATTCCCACCCTCGACTTGATTTAAGAAAACAACAAGGGCAACTTTCTCCACAGCAGCTTTGGGAACAATACAGTCAGACAATCAAAGCCCGCTCCTCAGTTGATCTAACTAAAAAAGTTGCTGCTCAAGCCCTTCAAGATGGCTATTCTAAAGACGATGTAAAGAGAATTCTATCTCATGATCCTCATGTTCAGGAAGTTAATCAAAAACAGGGACCAGAGAAAGGTAAAAAGCATATTGACCAGATGATTCGCGTTGCTGAGGATAGAAATAAGAAAGCGCGACAACCCAGAAGTGAACAAGAAAAACAAAGGAGACAACAGAGAAATGATGATGATCTAGATGATCTAATTTTGTAACCTTGACTGTAACTACTATATTTTATCTGTGCGCCAATGGCGCACAAAACCTTTTGTCGATGAATGGGAGAATGAGGTATGACAGCTATTTTAGCCATCTTTGCTTGCAATCTATGCCAATTGGTTCCGTTTATTCCCTGTCCCAAAGAACTACCAGTTAAGGAAATTTCACTTCCGCCTGAGTTTGGTCATACCACTGGTGGGGGGACTTTAAAGATGGTAGTTCGCAAGCAAGAAGAATATCAGCAGTTAATCAAAAACTCCGAGTGGGGATGGAAAAATACAGAATATCCAAAGATTAATTTTTCCGAACACTCCCTTTTGGGTCAGAATCTACAGGCAAGTGGATGTTCAGTGGATTATGATGTTCGGGTGATCAGAAGAGCTAATGGAAACTATACCTACCAAATTAAAATTATCCAGTATGGGCACTGTGAACTGGGGTTTTTCAAGCAGGTTTGGATTAAAACACCAAAAATTCCAGAAAAAAATGAGGTATCTTTTGTGAAAGAATACAAAAGGCGGAATCAAAGATGAACTACTACAGTTACATTCGATCACGCAGTTGGCTCTCTAGGCATCCTAGCTGGTTGAGAAGAAGCAGATATCGCTGTGGCATGTTCCCTTGGGTAAAAGTAGGCAGAAGATATCCTTACAATTGTCATCACATGAATTATAAGAACTTGGGTGATGAAAAATTGTGGCGGGATGTGGTAGTTCTGTCACCGTTTGCTCATAATTGGATTATTCATGGTGTTTTAAGTCTGGGACAGCGACCCAGACAACAAGGTCATTATCCTAATCTAGCTCAGCGTATTATCCATTTTTGGTGCTGCTTACCAGTTCTAATCAAAGTTCCCGTTATCTTTAGCCTAGTGCTAGTAGGAGCAACCAAAATGGCTATCCATTTCGGAAGCAACTTTGTTGAGCTACTAAAAGCGATATTTCCGACAGATTAACCCACTTTTCCACCAAACCAATTCCCTTGAAACTCAGACTCACTGAAACGGCACTCATTACACTTCACAGTCGCGCTCAAGAGCAGAAGCGACACGACCGCCTATTTCAAGACCTAATGGCAGCAGATTGGAATAAGAAGCTCTGGCAACCCCATCTAAAACAATACTATGATTGGCGCACACAAGCTAGTACTGCCATCCGAACCAAAATTTTTGACCAAGTGGCACAAGCCCAGATCAATACCTACAATGCTCCCACTATCATTGAACTTGGGGCGGGGTTTTCCACTCGCTACTATCGTCTCAATAACAGTAAGAAAGCAACTTGGTTCCAATCAGACTTCCCAGCAGTTATCAATCAGCGCAAAGAATTAGAAGTAGAAACACCGACCTACCGACTGCTTGACTCTCCTCTGAGTGAGGTGAACTGGCTCAACCAAGCCTCTTTTGATCAACAAACCTTAATTATTGCAGAAGGTGTGCTGATGTATCTAAAACCAGCTCAGGTAGAACAGCTAATTAGCCAGTTGCGTGATCGCGTTTCCGGAGCTACCCTCTTATTTGACACAATGGGAAAAATTTATGATAATAAAGGCAAAAGTAGAGATTCCTACCAGTGGTTTGCCGATATTACCGACTTAGAAGCTCTTGATTTGACAATCCTGAGCTACTGGCAAATGCTTGAGCAACACCCAAAACGTTGGAAATATTTGCGGTGGCTTTCGTTTATTCCAGCCTGCAAGCAAGCTAACCTATATGTTAAGGCTTGTCTTTAACTTTTTCCTGTTGCTCAAGAGTGCTCTCCAGCAAACCTTCGATGTAATTGGACAGTGATCGTCTTTCTTGTTCAGCTTTCATTCGGATTTTCTGGTTTAGGGATTCGGAAATGTAAATACTGAATCTAACTTTTGTCATGATGTTTTTTTCACAAGTTTTCACAACACCTGCTATTATAATTTAAATGCAAATAAGCTGTACCCCTATAAAGGATACAGCCTACTTGAAAGTTTTAAGGAGTGATTACCCCTGTTTTTCGTAGCAAACGGAAGCTGTCAGTGATTTTCTGCCTGATTATTCAGTGAACAACCTCAGTGAACAACCCATGTCGGCGACCAAACCAATGGGTATTTCAGAACAAAACCAACCGATAGATAAACCGATGGTTAACTACCGATGGGTGTTAGTTTAGCTTCACTAGTATTATACAACCCATTCCATAATACTAGCAATAGCTTCCCCTTCACCCATCGGAACCCATAAGGAGCGTTCCGATGATAAAAAAAAACTACTTACCAAAAACGATAAGCAAAACTTAACCAACAACCAAACAATTTTAGAACGGGGAGGCAAAAGGCTAATGGTTAGCCAATGGACCCGCCACAATAATCATGCCCCCTGCCCTGTCTGCTCGGAAACGAAAAAAGGCTGTCGCACGCAAAACCAAACCAACATCGTTCACTGCCGAGGGGAATCCCCTTCCCCTGAATACCGATTCCTGAAAGAAGACAAGCTCGGATTCGGCATGTATAAGCTGGAAACCGAGATAGAAGCATTTAGCGAACAGAAAAAAGCAGAGTGGCTTGAGGAGCGCAAGACAGAAAGAGAGCGACAGCAACGGCAGTGGGAGGAACAACTTAAGCAACAACTATCTGAATCAGAGCGCGATCGCGCCCTCCGAAACATTCTTTCCCAACTGACACTGACTGAGGAGCATCGCAGCCAGCTCCAAGCCAGAGGGCTAACAAAAGATCAAATTAAGACAGCAGGCTATCGCTCTGTTAGCCAGTGGCAGAAATTAAATCAGAAGCTTACGCCAGCATTGGCAGGAGTCAACCGCTATGGCATAGGGTTAGTCACACCTGATAGTGGCATTTTAGTTCCCATTCCCAATGAAAACGGGCAATGGGTTGGTTATCAATTGCGACGGGATAACCCCAAAGATGGAAATAAATATCTCTGGAGTGCCTCGGAACAAAAGCGCAATCACCGCCCCACTATCCAGAATCGTGACGGCGAACTTCCCCTTGGTATTTGGGGAAGCCCTAAAAATGATGGTGCAGTGTACTTGTGCGAATCCCCCGGCATTAAACCTTATATTGCTTCACTGGAGCTAAATCATCCTGTCATTGGGGCAGCCGGAGCAAACTTTACTTCCTCTCCGAAAGCCCTCTCCAGAGCCTTAGGCGAACTAAACGCGAAAACAGTCATTTTTCTCCCTGATGCCGGAGCAGTGCTGAATCGCCATATTCACCGCCAAACCATCAGCGCACTCAACCTCCTAGCAAAGTGGCATTACTCAGTGCAGTTCGCCTGGTGGGGACAAACCTCAAAAAGTGACGCTGACATTGACGAACTCGAATCCAGAACCAAAATTCAATATCTCACCCCACCACAGTTCCTTAAGTTAGCCGACACCGAACAGCAAAAACACGGAAAAGTGCCCAAGCGAGGGAAACGCCCTAAACCCACTAGAGCATTGGCTTGGGAGGTGACACAATGATTTACCATCACCACTACCAAGAATGGCTAGAGAGCGGAATTAGTGATGACTTAATTAATCTGAATCTCCAAAGCTTAGAAACTGACCCTTTCGGTGCAAGAGACAAAGGGATTGCGCTTCTCTATAACCTTGATCAGGTAAAGCGCGACAATACCGGGCGTATCAATGGGGCATTCCTTCAGCGCCATAATTTCTTGAATGCTGGGGGATGGCAGTTTTGTGGTCTTGATTTAATAACCAATGAAGCGTCAAATTTCCTTTGCCTGAAGCCCGACACCCCTCGCCAGAATCAAGATGGGAAAACCATCAAATACGAACACCCCCGCAATCAACCCACTGCAATCTTTGTCCCCAGAATTTCATTTAGAATAGCAGTGAAGGTTGCACTGCAAAGTAAAGACTATGGGTTCCAAAAAGCACTCTCTGAAAGAATTAACGCAGTTATCTCCTCCCAAAGAAGAGATAACGCCCGAAGCGATGAAAGACTGGGGAAAAACGGTATCCAGTTTATTGGAGAAAGGAATTGCTCTAAACGCAAACAACTGGAAAGACATCGAACTAGCAGAGGATTCGGACAAAGCTGCCCTCCAGGACAAAACCCTAGAAGCAATATCAGAATTACAAACCTACAACATGAGCTTAAACGAATTGATCTTGAACGAGAACTCGGAGAGCTTGATGCTAGATTTAGTCGAGTGGGGGATGGAACCAGTTCTTGCTCTGGAATGGACCAACAATCTGAGATGGGTGATTTACTTTGGCTTGCGCTTCAAGAAGATCAAGAGTTTTGGCAAGCGGTATCTCAATACCCTCTCCCTGTAACGATCACTGAAGGTGTTAAAAAAGCTTGTTCTCTTTTATCACAGGGAAAATGTGCGATCGCGCTCCCTGGAATCTGGAACTGGATCGATCAAGATGCTCCGAAGGTAACTAATGGTAAAGGAAGGGAGAAACGAATTAAAGAATTGACCCGCTACCTCAAGCCATTAACCCAGGTGCGACGGGAATTCGTGATTGCTTTTGATGAAGATACAAAAATCACGACTCGCCACCAAGTTAAAATTGCCCAAACGGTTCTCGGGAAAGTTTTGAGCAAAGAAGGGGGAAAACCCTCGATTCTCTCTTGGTCACCCGAAGCAGGGAAAGGCATTGATGACGCGATTGTCGCCAATAGTAACCAGTGGTTTAGTCAAGTTTGGGAATCACGACTGTCATTATCCGCATGGCTCTACTTTGAAGAAAAACTGCAAAATGTCGATCAGCGACTGAACAAACGTTACCTCGACGCTAAGGATATTCAGAGTAACGCCAAGATCGTTGGCATTAAATCTGCAAAAGGAACGAATAAAACCGGCGCGATCGCCGCTGCCACTGTCAAAGCACGTAATAGGGGTACAAGAATCTTAGCACTAAGCTCTCTCATTCGCTTAACTGAGAATTTGGGAGAGCGCTTAGGCATTGATACTCAATATAATGTGAGAACGTCTGAAACAAAAGGTGCGTTAGGCTTAGCGATTACTGCTGATTCGCTGCACTCAAATAGCCAAGCTAGATTTCAGCCCGAAGACTGGGAAGGGTGCATTTTAGTCATTGATGAAGTGGACCAAGTGCTAAAACATATCCTCACTAGCACTGGCACCGACATTAAAAACTATCGAGAAGAGGTTTTAATTAATCTCGGGCTTTTATGCCAAGTCGCTTCTAAAATTTACCTAGCTGACGCTGACCTCTCCTCGACTTCCCTCAGCTATATCAATAGTTTAGCAGGCGGATGTAACCAAAAAGTAATTGTTAACGAGTGCCAACCCGCCAAAGGACGCACCGCTTATCATTATGAGCATCCCGAGGATTTAATTGCTGAAGCCATCAGCGCGATCGCGCGCGGTGAAACGCTCCACATTGTCACCGACTCCCAGAAGCCGAAAAGTAAACTGGGAACCATTAACTTAGAAGCGTTAATCAAAGCCATTTACCCTGATGTCAAAGTACTCAGAGGAGACAAGGAAACCGTTGCTAACCCCGAACATCCTGCCTATAACTTTACCGAACAATTAGACCAGATTCTCCCTCACTACCAAGTCTTAATTACTTCTCCAATTGTTAACACAGGTATTAGCATCGATATGGAAAACCATTTTGATGCCGTTTATTCAGTGCAGGTAGGCGCGCAATCAGAGAATGCGAGCCGTCAAGCCATTGAGCGAGTCCGCGCCAACGTTAACCGTCATGTTTACTTCCCAAAAATTGGCGTTAACCATCAGATGGAAGGGGGCGGAACCGACGCCCGTTCCGTGCTGGGAAGCCAGAAGCAACAAACGAAGATGCATACTGCATTCTTATCCAAACTGGAGGCTTTACAATTAGATTTTGATTGCCATGCTTGCCACACCAAAGCCTTTGCCGATTATGTAGCACGACACAATCTAGGCTTGTCTGCTTTTCGAGAGATCGCCCTAGAAGGAATGCAACGAGATGGTTACGTGATCGCGCCTGGAAACAGTCTATCTGATGAGGAACGAGAAATGTGGAGGGATACCCTGAAAGCAAGCAAGGAGGAAAACTATCAAACGCGAATTCGAGAAGTTTTAGATGCCTCTTCCCCTGATGATCAGCAGTTCCAAGAATTAGAAAATCAACGGGAATTGACCAATTCTCAACAGCGACAGTGGCAAAAGGGGAAATTAGAACGAACTTATGGTGTAACACCTAACCAAGAACTAATTGAACAAGACGATAACAGAATCTATCCGAAGCTGAGACTGCAATTTTGGCTCACTCAGGCACGCGATCGCGCTGAGGAACGCGATACCACTGAAGCTAAAAAACACGCTGAGAAAACTAATTACAAGCCGTTCCAACCTGATTTTAACCGCAACAAGTACAAAGCCAAGGTAGAACTATTTGCTAATGCGTTCAACATTTTTGAAATTCTTCAGATGAAAGGCGAAATCACCAATGAGCGATTACAGCCCTGGTGGGAAACTTTACAAGCCAAGCTCACACCGCATAATCTCAAAACCATTAAGGCGTTAACCGGTTTGACCGTATCACCGAATGAAACGCCCATTAGGACTCTTGGGAAACTCTTAGACCGTATCGGCTACAAACTGGAATGTTTAGGGCAACGGGGGAAACAAGGGGAGCGTTACCGCACCTACAGGATACAGCAACAAAATAGCCGGACGGGTGAGATCTTTGCTTACTGGCTTTCCCAGCTAGAGAAAAAGGAAAACTTTCCCCCATTAGCTGCTTGATGCACGTGAGTTTATTAATATTATTGGGAAAATGATACGCGTTTGATATATCAATCCATCAGTGGTTTTAAAATGTTGTTGTAAGCCTCCTCATAAGCTGCATAATTTCCATTTTGCGCCTTTAATACGGCTTGGAGAAAGGTTTCTGCTAGTTTATGTGAATCATTTTGGCTGTATCCATTTTCGATGGCGAGATTTTTGATTGCTCGGTAGTTAGTGTTCAAATCTTCCATGGCTACTCCTTTAATCACTATTAAATTCCAGTGTTAGGTATCTTTCAATCCAATGTTTTCCTTTATTTTTCTTCTGAGCTGCTTGGATAATATATTCCCGATAAATCTCTTTTTGTTTTGGCGATGGTTGTCCGTCAAACACAGCGCTACGTGCCCAGTCCCAAGGAGGAAAATGTCCATATTTCTCTTTGAACTTGCTTGCTGCCCAAGTAGGCGGAATTTTTCTTTGGAAGGATTTTTTCAATAGCTTTCGGTAGAATTCCAACCGTTCCACATCACTCTCAGTTAAAAATCGTTCCAGCCCCACTGCGATCGCGTACTTCTGTTTAATTTCAAAAGAATGCCTACAACTAGGACATTCTAAACGAAACGCATAGAGAAGCTTCCCACAAGCACAAACCTTTGTGGGAGGCTTGCCCTGTTCTTTTTCTGGGCTAGGATTGAGTTCAATATCTTCTCGCTTTAAATCCTCAACAAAGCCATGACGTTCAATATTTCCCCCCTGATCTAAAATTAGACAGTCAGTTTTTTCTGTACTGGGACTAAGTCTCAGTCCACGTCCCACCATTTGGAAATACAGTGCTTTGGATTGAGTCGGGCGACACAGCAAAATTGCATCAACACTGGGGACATCAAATCCTTCCGTTAAGGTAAGGCAAGAACACAAAACTGATATTTTGTGGTTGGCAAGTTCTTGGTAAATTTCATTGCGAAGAGAGATTGGGGTATTCCCGTCAATATGACGAGAGGCGATTCCTTGCCTCTCAAAAGCCGAGCATAGATTTTGGCTATGGGTAACATTAACCGCAAAAACAATCGTGCGTCGGTTAAACCCGAGCCGAAACCACTCCCTGGTAATTTGTTCAATCAGTTCAACGCGATCACATAAAAAAGCTAAGTCTTTTGGATTAAACTCTCCTTGAAGGGTTCCTGCTTCTTCTAATTGTGCTTGACCTGCACTGTAATAGGAAGGTTTAATGAGAAATCCCTGATCAATTAATTCACAAGGCATAGGAGCAGTAACTAAGTCAGTAAACACATCTCCCATTTCTTCTCCTTTACTCAGTCGCCAAGGGGTTGCAGTTAGTCCTAAATAAATCGCTTTGGGATAAGTTGCCAGAATTTCTTGAGCCATACGACTAAAAGCAGTAATATGGCATTCATCAAAGATAATTAAATCTGTGTCCCACTCTCGCCACCAATGCCGATTTGCAAGGGTTTGAACTGAAGCCACTTGAATAAGAGCACCGCGATTTTCTGCCCAGCCTGCCTTAATAAATCCACAATCTAACCCAAACGCGTTAAGCTTATTGGCAGTCTGTTGAATTAAAGGGTCACGGTGGACGAGGATGAGACTACGACGATTGCGTGATCGCGCGTCCGCTATAATTTTGCTGAGTATAATTGTCTTGCCACTTCCGGTTGCAGAAAACACTAAAAGTTTGTACTTGCCACAACGAATTTTATGATAGACCTCAGCTATTACTTCTTTCTGGTAGGGGCGAAGCATTTAACTAAAACTATTTATTTACACACTTGGTAGCATTGATCAACAATCATGTCAAGGTGCGAGTATCTTTTCTCTGTTCCCACAACTCAACTAACTGGTCGCACTGTTCTTTCCTGGGTTCAGCAGTGATTGTATGACAGTTAATTAAATGGCTATGAATAAGAAGAGTGGGATCAGGTAAATAGCAGAAAACAATTGTTTCCTGTTCCTGTGTAAATCGTTCCATACTGGCAGTAAGGGTAGGATTAAGAATTTCTCCCCAATCCGAGCTACTCACTTCATCCTTGTATTCAGTGTAAATCGTAATGTATTGCTGAATTTTTTGAGGGAAGGCAGGGAGTTCAGTTGTAAAGGAGGGGGGAAAATATAAAAGTAGAATAATGGGATCGGGAAGAGCTTTTTGGAATTCTTTGCTATCAGGAGATCCACAATAAATACGATGCGACCCTAGTTCGAGCCACCGATTCGACTTAGTAACTTTAAGAATTTCGCCTGAATGCTGAGTATTAGTTACTGTAGCTGGCTTTTCAGAGGGAACCTCGGATGTTACTTCCAATGTATCATCACTAGCTGCTTCGATAACTTTTGGATTACCTTGTTGTTCATACCGATCGCGAACTTGTTTGACCAACTTCGGCAAAATTTTTTCGCCTTGTCGAGCCCGTCCAATTAACTCTTCTTTGACAGGAGCGGGAATATTCGATTGCGCGATCGCATAAGCAGCGCTGGGAGAAATATCGAGGTTTTCAATATCAATTTGATTAAATGTTTCAGCGGTACGTATGAACTTACGAGCTAGAGAGTGGCTACAATCAAGTTCAGTTCTGAGCCAACGCAGAAATTGCCCATATTCAAGCCTTGCTTTAACCTCAGATAAAAGATTTCCAGTTTTAACAACATCTTTCAACTGACGATGAAAAATAATTTGAATCGCTTGAGCCTTTTCGCTAATGAATTCTGCTAACTTTGGGTCCAACTCCTCATAGTGAAAACTGTTGTCAGAGAGTTCATTTCTAAAGATCACTTCAACATAGTGTTTATTGTTTTGTTTGCCCTTAATAATGTATTCTTGAATTTTTGGTTGGCTGGTTAATTTTTGCAGATGTTTTTCCTGAAAGCGCCCAGTGATGGGAACAATCCGCTTAATATAATCCTCATTTGCCAATTCTTCAATGACCTGAAACCCATTTTTTTTGGGGAGGTTCATATCCAACAAGATTAGTTCTGGGAAAAATTCTTTTGCTTTGTCAATTCCTTCCTGTCCGGTCGTCGCCCATTCTACTTCGTAAAAGTATTGCTTGGTATTTTTTTCTAATGTGCGCTTCAACATCTGTTGAAAATCAAGCTCATCTTCTACGATTAGTACTTTTCTCGGCATTGTTTAGTTTGTAGGACATATAATAATGAATTCTATTTTAATTCTACAAGTTCCTCAATTTATGTCATTTGAGAATGAAACTTTTATTGCAATAAAACCGATGTCCCCAGCTAATTTTTGCGAAAAGTGGGTTCCCGTTATGAAAGGAAAATCACCTGGTGATTATGGTTATCGTCGAGCCTGCTGTGCACTATTAGCGAATTTGACTGGGTATAAAGAAACAACCGTTAGTAATTGGTTAATTGAGGGATTTCAAGTTCCATTGTTAGTGGGTCGCTATTTACGATTGTTAAATATTTTGTTAGAAATTCAAATTCTACTGCCTTTTTCTAACAAAGTGTCATCAGAGAATGACAGTTAAATTGTTGCTAAACTTTGATAATATAATTTTGGGTAAAAATTGAGTTATGCAAGTACGAAATTTATTGTTAACATCAGCTTTAATAACGAATAGTTTAATGCTTTCGGCTCAAGCTCAGTATCGCCCACCCAATGAAGGTGGGGAGGAGCAACAGACTGAGGTTCAAGGGACGCGGCGAGAGTCCTGTATTTCTGTAAAGGAGTTTCCCCAATTGCTAGCTCCTAAAAACCACATCGCTGTTACTGCATCAGCACCCAAAGTACTCGTTCATTTTCCCGCGACTTTTGATGTCCCAGTGCAAATCATCTTAAATGATCAGCAAGGGAAGGTATGGTATCAAAAACAGATACAGGCAAAATCCGGCATCAATTTTATCCAACTACCTAAACGAGAGCAGAAATTGCCAGAAGGGAACTATTATTGGACATTGGTTATCCAATGTCGCTCTGAGTTAGCCTTAAATCCTTATGCTCGCGTTGAATTTCAATATCGTTCCTTAAATTTATCCCCTAAACTTAAATCTGATCCGATTCGTTTAGCTGAACAAGGACTTTGGTATGATGCCATTGCTCTAGCATACCGCAAAGATAATGATTTAGTATTCCAGAAACTCCTGTGTGATGCGAAAATTAAAGACGATTGCTAAACAGTCATGGATTGGGACGGCAATCTTAACCGCTTTACTGATCCTTCTCATTCGAGGATGGGGGGTGCTGCAAGTGTTAGAGTTATCCCATTATGATTTGATGTTTTTAATGCGCTCGTCAATCCAATCAGTGGCGCGTTCCCCTCAAATTGTGATTGTCGGATATACTGAGTCCGATATTAGAGAGTTGCAAGAACCGACTTTATCGGACCAGACCCTATTTGCCATCCTATCAAAGATTTTGAATCAAGATCCTGCTTTGGTGGGATTGGATTTTTTTCGGGAATCGCCAATTGCTTATCAACCCCTTAAGCAATTATTTCAAACTGAATCTCGGTTGTATCTTCCCGCCCGATTTTTAGGTTCCCAGCAAGAGCAGATCACCGCACCAGACAAGGTTCCTCTAGGGCGAGTTGGCGATGTCAGTGTACCGCTGGATCGCAATGGCATTTTACGTCGCAACTTTTTATCAGTCTGTTCTCAGCAGCAATTGTCAGGAGACTGCGCTACCTATCACCCGTCCTTGGCACTCCAATTAGCAGAAGCTTATTTAGCCCCGAAAGGAATCCGACCAAAAGCAACTGAGAAAGGACAGTTACAATTAGGAGAAGCAGTTTTTCAACAAGTATTGCCGAACAGTGGCGGGTATATTGACGTTGCTTCTGGTGGGGGCTACCAAGTTCTCGTGAATTGGCGAGACTTAGACAAATCTTTCACTACTGTGACTGTATCAGAGGTTCTTAAGGGAAAAATTGATCCCAAGCTGTTTCACAATCGAATTGTCTTGCTCGGCTCCAGGGCACCATCCCAAGAAGATTTATTTACAACTCCCTATTCCCGAGCTTTTGAGGCTATTTTTGGCGTTGAGAGTATTGGCTTTTTTACTGAGCAAATTATTTGGAGTGCTCTAGGAGAAAAGCAAAATTTAAAAACACTGCCCGAAGTGTGGGAATCACTTTTAGTATTTATCTGGGCGGGGATAGCATTAACGAGCTTAGCTTGGTTTTATTCTTATTTGAAAACGTCTTTACTCAAACTTTTTTTATTGCTATCTGTTATTTTAACGACACTGACATTTTTCATTAGTTTTATCGCATTTTTAGTGTCTTGGTGGATTCCCTTTATTCCTTATGCCGGCGTCATATTTATTAGTCTACTGGGGCAATGTTTCATACTTGCTGATCGCCAACGACAGCGATACCTCTCGCATTTAGAAAGGGAATTAGCAGCTTTACAGGAGCAACTTGAACAAACTCACCAACTACAAATTGCTCAAGAAAAAAGCGATTCTATTTCTTTTTTGGGGGCAAAACTCGCCCATGATATTCGGAATGTTTTAGGGATGTTAGAAGGGAATCTTAGCAACAGTCTGACTACTGTGAGAGAAATGAGTTGGCTTTATGAAGATGATGAACAATGGGAGGAATTGCGAGATTCATTAACAGGAATGGAGCGAAACTTAAACCGAATTCAAGATTTTGTTAATAGTGTTTTATCTTATGCCTCTGATTATGAAGAGAATGTCGTTACTTATTATTATTTGCCTTCTTTTCTAGAAACTGTCTTAGCACACGCTTGGGAACAAAGCGAGAGGAAAGCAACCAATGTTGCACTATTTCGAGATTATGATCCCTTACTGAATAATCAAACCATTCCCATCTTACCCTTCAGTTTAGAACGGGCTTTATTAAATTTACTGGATAATAGCTTTGATGCTTTGCTTGCGCGAACTCAATGGGAAGCAGAGTCGCCATTAATTCAAGTTATAACGCGCGATCGCGGGTCTTTTATTGAGATTCAGATAATTGATAATGGGGTTGGAATCGACCCTGATTATCAAGATCATATATTCGACTTACTATTTACGTCCAAATCGGGAAGTGGAACGGGACTCGGGTTATATATTGCCTATGAAAGCATTGTTAAACTGCATCGCGGAAAAATTTTTTTGCAGGAAACCGGGGAGGGACGAACTTGCTTCTCAATTGGCTTACCCAAGCAATTCCGAAAAGAGTTTTGACTTAAAAATTTGTTTGATACCGCAATTGCACCGTCCCCAATTGCTCTAGCCCCTCCCCTTCCACTAAAGGAATCCCTAAGTCACCTTGTACTTGCAGGCTGTCAGTCAACTGCCAACGCAATCCCAAACCGACGCTAGACAAAAGTGAGGGAGAAAGGACTTTGCGATCAACTCCTTCTAAATCAATATTATTATTCCAAACCACACCTAAATCAAAGAAAGGAACAAGAACCACTTTATCCCTCACTGACCACTGCAATTCTGTTGAGACCAAAATACCATTATCCCCACTCCGAGAATTACGCTCAAATCCTCGTACAGAATCGACCCCACCAATGGCAATTTGTTCTAAAGGTAGTAAAGCATCGCCAGTGAGTTGTGTCGCTAATTCTCCTGAAAATACCAAATTTTCATCAACCTGCTTTAGATACTGCACTGACCCTAACCAACTGACAAACGAGCCATCAAAATTAAAGTCGTTTTTAGTAGCATCAAACCAATTTAATCCTGCTGAGACCTGCGATCGCGCTAAAAAGGTATAATCTCGCCCTCGCTGTATGTACCGTCCCTGCAACCGCAGCACGCGCACGCGACTTTCTCCGTCCTCGGTTAAGGTTCCTAAATTGAAGGGAAAGGGCTCCCCATTAAGGAATGTTTGGGAATCCCGAATATCAAAAAATAAACTGACCGAAAGGGTCTCCCTCGGGTGAGTAATGAGAACCTGCTCAATTTCGATAAAAAACGTATCTGCCACCGAAGAAACATCAACTTCGTCCAAGCCACTGACCACAGCAACCTCATTTTGGCGATACCCTAAGGAAAGTTCTTTCGCTCCCCCATTCAAGGGAATCTCATAACTAGCTCGCCACAAATCCACCCCTTCACTTGCCGTATAACCTGCTTTTAGGCGATCCCCCAATCCAATTAAATTCTGGTTACTCAAGGTAATCCCCCCTTGAATTCCCCCAAAATCAGGATTCTGGGTATTATCAATTTCTAAACTTAACTGCCAAGGGGGAGCTGGTTTTAAATCAACAATTAAGTCACTCACTCCTTCCCATTCTCCCGAAACTAGCTCTGCATTAACTTGTTCAAATCGTGGATCTTGCTGTAATAACTGCAAGGACTGTCGCAGAGCCCTTTCTTGAAGAGGCTCCTCGATTAAACGATTGATTTTAGCCCGAGCATACTGTTGCGTTAGGGAATTATCCACTCCCTTCACTCTTATTTCCCCAAGCCCTCCCTCTACTACCTGAATCGTTACCACGCCTTGCTCAATTGCTTGTTCTGGGACATAGGCAGCAGAGGTAATATACCCCTGCTCTACGTAATAATCAGTAATCTGACTGCGGAGTTGGATTAAATTAGGAATTGTCAGTGGTTTTCCTTGCCAGTCTTTCACAAGCTGCTGCAAGGTTTGATCACTAAATTGTGTATTACCTTGAAACCGAATTAACTGAATGACAGGCTGAGCCGAAGCGATATTGTTGAAACAGAATGGTACACATAAGACGAGTAGGAGTAACTTTAAGTCTTTTTTTATCTTCATGAAAAAACTAGAGTTTGATTTTTCTTGCGTACAAAGGTACTCTTCAAATGAGGGAATCGCCATCGTTAATTTCACGACAGTCAGTTGACAATGCACTTAGGTATTAGCAAGAGTTGTAACGTTTACAACTCTTGTTCTTGACAGTCCAAATTTTTGGGCTAGAATAATGAACAAAATATTGAACCATCCCCCAATAATTAGAAAATTCCCTTTCAGAGGTCATAATATGGTTTTGTCAAATTTGTTGATCAAGCCTCGAAAAAACTTAGCAGTTAGACCGTTGGTGATTACTGCTTTGGCTTCACTTTTATTTTTACATTTCGATCGCGTTTGGATTTCCTTCTGGCTCTTTTCCTTAATCGTAGGAATTCTCCTAAGCCATTATTTAACCCCATTTCGATTTAAGCCATCGCAAATTGGAACCGCACTAGCAATTAGTTTTCTAATCATGCTAGCTGGCTCTCCTGCATCAGCTGGTAGTGGCAGTGGTACTGGTGGTCTCTTCGGACCAATGGAAGATGCTACCCAAGATGTCCTCAACGCTGCTGGTGCTGGTGACATCAGCAGTCAAACAACAGGGATTTTCGGGATGCTCAACATCATTGCGGGTCTTGTTGCCATTGGTGCTCTAGTGTATGGCATCTTTGAACAAAGAAATGGCAATACAATGCGGGAAAGTTTTATGCCATTTTTGATGGTCCTGTTGCTCTATGTTGGTGCTCAATTTGTGATGAGTATTTTCCTCAGCGGTACGAGCGCATAGCCTTATCCTCAATTCAGTTCTCGTAATGGTTACTAAAGAAAAGAACTATCCAGTCAACCAAGCAGTTGGCAAAACCTTGGGGTTGGGATGGTTGCCCCAAAACCAAATCTTCTATTGGATTATCATGCTTCTTCCTACCCTAGGGCTAGCTATTATTTCTCCTTTATCGTATTTTCAAATGATTCCCCTATGGGTGATTCTCTGTTTTAGTTTCTGGGCACTGACGGGAGAAAAGGAGTACCAATTTCTGGATAAATTCCGTACCCTTCCCTTTTTTCAAACGAGGTGGATTCGTGCTCAAACAGGTGTGCATTGGGAGATTAGTTCGTTGTTACCGAAGAAAAAACGTCATGGCTCCAAACAAACTAAGGCAACGGAACTTGGTAGTTTAACTCCCATTGAGGATTTCTCCGATCTAGTCTGCTATGGTCAAATTGAACTTCAAGGCTATCAGGTGGGGTTTTACCTTTTGGAAGATCGAAGAAGGCAACTCCAATTCGTATTTCGGTGGTCTGTGCAGGGACCTCACGCCGAACTCTCTAATTCGGAAGCAGATATTCTGTTAGAAAAGTGGAACACAGGAATTAAGGAGTTTATTCCCACCGAAACCGTCACGTTTGAACAGGAAAGCCTTGCTCAAGATTACAAAGCACAAATAACTCTAGACAAACAAACCAAAAATATAGATCATGTTTTATTAAAAGCACTTATCTACAGCCAAAAAGTTCGCATTCGCCAGCTTCGAGATAAAGGAAGGCGACGAATTCAGCGAAGTATCATTACAGCAACCTATACCCCCACCCAAGCAGTCAGCTCCCAAGATAGAGACTTAATTTCAAAGGGAATTTTGTGGCTCAATCGCTTCTGGGAAAACTTTCAAGGCAAACGGGAAAGCCTCGACCACGAACGGTTACAGAAAATGGTAGGACTGGCGTTTCGAGAAGGCTTTTTGCGGTGGCACTCTATCTTTACCTCAATTATGGAACTAGCGGTGCAGCCTTTGTCAGCAGAGGAGCTTTGGCAGCGGGATTACGCTGAGTTTCACCAACAAGAGGCGCCGTTGCTTCCCCAGCGACTCCTTCTCAATGGAAACGGGTTACAAGTGGAAGCCGATGATTCGTTTTTACACGCATCTACAGTTCTGTTTCAAGGAGAGTATGGGATATCAAGTGTTCCCACTAACCATCCTGAGTGGGTTTACTTTCCAACGTCTCGAACCTATAGTGGCGTTTTGCAGTTAGGAAAACCGAAAAGATTCAGTAGCGCTCGTAATAAAGTGCGTTACCTATGGAATGTCCTTTCTTGGGAGCAAACGGGCGACTGTCGTGCTGTGGTTCAGTTTAGCTCGACTAACCAGAAGGTCAGCGAATTTGAACTAGAACGATTAACCCGTTACTCTAATAAAGTTTCCGAACAAGCCATCCAAAACCAGGATGTTGCCGTAGGGGCTGACCAACGAGCGGATGATGCGACACAAGCACGGAGAGCTTTGCAAGATGGAGATAAGATTGTCCACGTGGCAGCAGGGTTGTTTCTGTATCGAAAAAATCCCCAAACCCTAGAACGCGATTTTGCCAATCTTAACGACTATTTTGCCGGGAGTGATACGTACCGGGAACCGAATATCACGCCTCGCCTTTGGCTGCAAACCCTCCCTTATGTGAAAGAAGGATTCTTACATTTGCCAACGGATCGGCGAGATACTTACCTCTCTCGAGATGCTGTGGGATTATTGCCCTTAACCTCAACTCACCCTGTCAACGACAAAGGCGTGGAGTTATTAGCACTCGAAAGTGGCACTCCCATCCACCTTGATGCGTTTTCCCCGGATCATCATCTCCGTCTAGCAATTTTTGGGCAGTCTCGTTCTGGAAAATCCCTATTTCAAAGTGAGTGGGTTGTGCAGGCTTGCCTACACGGAACGCCAGTAATCGGCTTTGATTTTCCACGCCCCGATGGGTCTTCTACTTACAAAGATTTAACTGAGCGGTTATCAGAACTTGGATTTAATGCTTGTTATTATGATATCTTGAGCAAAAGCAACAACTTACTGGATCTCCCAGACTACAGCGGAAAACCAGATGCGAGGGAACGACGGCGACAGATCATCGAATTCCAGATCGATGCGACCGTCACCATTGCAATTGGGGATGTCGATAATTCTTTGCTAGAACAAGAGGTTCGTTCTCTAGTCACGCAATCGCTAAATGACTTTCATGCTCAACCAGCCATTCAAGAGCGATACCGACAAGCCAATGCAGCAGGGATTGGTACCTCCGAATGGGAAAATCCCCCCACTTACCATGACTACTGTGCATTTTTAGAAACTTGGCTGGAGCACCATTTAGAGCATGATGCTGCCATCGTTTCCAATATGCAAAAAGAAGCTGCCTCCCTTTTAATAGAACAACTGCGGTCCTGTTTGCGAGGAAAATTGGGAACGGCGATTGCGACACCCAGCTCTTTTCCGCCTGAGACAGATACTTTGATTCTTGCCTTGACGAATCTTAGTAGCAATTATGAAGCGTCGGTTATGGCACTTGTCGGATACGCCTGTTTAATGCGTCGGGCACTAGAGAGTGAGGTAAGTTTTTTCTTAACTGATGAAAGCCCCATCCTGTTTCAATTTCCCGCTATTTCTAAACGGATTGGGCAACTGTGCGCCAATGGCGCAAAGTGGGGAGTTCGGGTCATTTTATCTGGGCAAGATGCCGGAACCATTTATCACTCGGCTGCGGGAGAGCAGATTTTTTCGTTGCTTAACGTTGTCATGATTGGACACATTGAGCACCGAGCAAAGGATTCCTTTGTCGAAGCATTGAAAATTGATAAAGAGAAACTTGATTATTGTGCCAATAAAGGCTTTAAGCCCT
Source organism: Cyanobacteria bacterium GSL.Bin1 (assembly GCA_009909085.1). Lineage (NCBI taxonomy): Bacteria > Bacillati > Cyanobacteriota > Cyanobacteria bacterium GSL.Bin1. The sequence goes on from JAAANX010000048.1 coordinate 29,857, forward strand.
CTCCTAGTGAACTCCGCTCTCACTGGTTGCTTTCCGTAGATGGCAACTATACCCAATGTGGGTATTATCCCAGTGAACTCTTGCTTTCCCTAACGGCTAATAATCTAGATGAGTCCAGAGCACGAGAGCGGGTGATGGCACAATATGAAGATCCGGTTGAAGGAGCCATCGCCTTTATGCAGCTTTACTCAGAAGCACGACGCTCTGGTAAGCCCATGAGTGAAATTGCTCCTCAATCTCGTTTATTAAAGCAAGGAGAGGACACCTATGCCAATTAAAGCTAGCATCGCAACAGTGAGCTTCGGTATTTTAGTCGCAGCTTCTCCAGTCGTCGCATCAATTTTACCGACAAACGGAGCAATCGATGACGTTATAGAAGATGTGATTGGTGGTGAAGCCCAAACGTATCTAGAAGAAGCCCAAGCCTACTGGGAAGAAATCCAAGGCTATTACGAAGATATTATTAATGGCGATTTGGAGGATATTTTGGCAGGAATTCCAACAACGCCAGGATCAGGAGGAAGTAGTGAACCAGCAATGGGCATTCCAGATACACAGCAAAATCGGGAGGAAGCGATTAGCAATGCTGATTCTCCAGAGGCAGTGGTACGAGCCAAAAATCGGGCTGATTTGAGTGATCGCGGATTAGCAAATGCAATTGCTCAAACTGTTATTGGCGAAGAAGGTCAAGAATTTCTGCAAGCTCAACAAGAAGCTGCGTCAGTAAGCCTAGGTCAAGCAGAGGGGGGATTAGAACAAGTAAAAACCCTTTCTGACCAAGCCCAAAGTAAAAATATTACTCAAAACGTGATGAAGGACCTTGTGAAGCAGCAAGCAGCGCAATCAGCAATTGAGTTGAGTCAAACGACCATTAATCGTCAAATGTCTCAGCAGTTATCCGATCTCAAATTGCAAGGAGCAGCCAGTAATCTCATGCTCAGTGATGTCAGTGCAGCCCTTGCTGCTGCTGAAAGCCGTGCTCAACGAGAAGAGCGAACTCAAGACCTCTCTCTGTCCGTTGCTGGTGCTCGTATTTATATTCCAGGGGTTGATCTAACAGGAGAGTAGCAATGTTTTACCTGGCGCTAGAAGGGGCTTCTGAACTAATCAACCAAAGTGCTAATGTCAGTAAGGATATTGCTCAAGGATGGGATGATATCTGGAATGACACGATTGTGAATGCCCCTGGCAATGAAGTTTATTCCTTAGTTGTCGATGGCGCTTTGTGGTTGGCGTTAGTTTCTACCATCGTTTGGGTGATGAATTGGGCACCTCGATTAATTCGAGGACAAATGCTAGCCCATTCTGCGTTTTACTTAATTATTCCAGTGCTGATTTTCGCTGGACTCACAAATAATGGGGGAACGTTGGGCAATCTCTCCTATGGGATTAACCGCTTGATTATTTATGGTAATGAACTGGTATTGCAGCAGGAAGTTGGGAGCATTAGTACCGCAGAAGCCATCCAAGAAATGAAATTAACCAATCTTGCTGCGTCACAACTCCGGAGCCAATTTAATACCTGTGCCAATCTAGAGCCATCAACCTCAGGCGGGACTGATCCAAGAAAGAAATGTTTTGAGGAGCTGCAAGCCAACATTGATGACCTAGAAGCCCAGTTCCAGAATGATTTTTGTTCGGGGACACTTGATTCAATTTGTGGCGGACTTGATATCTTTACTGATTTTGGCAATGCGCTCAGTGAGGCAATTAGTAAAGCTAACTCAGAATATAGCGAAACCTCCCCTAACCAGTTTTATGCCCGATTTATGCTGACAGAGGTCTCGAAACGGGCAGGAAGCTATATCTTAGGAAGCACCGTTAAATCAAATATGGATTATATCTTAAGAGCGATCCAATGGGGCTATATGAATATGCTGATGGGCGGGATGTTTCTACTAGGCTTGTCAGCTCCCTTTTTCCTGGCTGCCTCTCTAATTCCTTTTCACCCCCGAACCTTCTGGACTTGGCTAATCGGATTTTTATCATTCGGTTTAGCCATCTTCTTCTATAACATTCTGGTGGGAACAACAGCGCGACTAATTGTTGAAGTAGAGGCAACGACCTTATCACAGTTACAGTATGCGTTTATGTTAGGCTTTTTTGCCCCAGCATTAGCCTCTGGGTTAGCAAGTTGGAGTGCTTGGGCGGCAGCAAAAAATGCCGGGCAAAATGGGGCACAGCTTGCAGCGGCAGCCACCTCTTCTCTCATTAGTGTTGTTCGCTTTACTCGATAATGATGAAACTTCCATTCAAGCCGACTCGATTTCACTCCCAAAACTTTTTGCCGCTATTTGTTTTGGTTTCCATCTCTCTCCAATTTTTGCTATTACTATTGCTCTTGTTTCAGGGAGTTAAAGTTAATGCCTTAGCAAATCAACCCGCTCCATCTTTAGTCCAGATGGTTAATGGAAAAACACTAAAAGTTGCTGCAACAGATCCCGAGTATCGCTCACCGGAAGTATTAAAACGATTGGTCAAGCAATGGGCAACAATGACCTTTAATTGGTCGGGGCAATTGCCCAGTGGAAAGGCTGATTCCGGTGTCAAAGTAAATGACGATTTAAAAGTTCCCACTGCTGCCTGGGCAGCCTCTTTCATGATGAGCGAGGACTTCCGTACTGGGTTTCTGAAAGGACTCGCTCAATACATCCCACAAGGAATTTTCGAGGAACGTAAAAAAACGGTGTTGCAGTTTGAACCCCCATCCCTGGAGCCAATCGAGATTGAGCAAGGAAGGTGGAAACTGAGCTTTGTTGCTAATTTATTAGTTTTTGAAGATGGAAATGCTTTGGGTAATGCCATGCCCGTTAATAAAACGGTTTACTTGCGAACTGTTCCTCAACCGCAGTTTCCGTTAGAGAAAGGGGCTTCCGAAATTCAAAAAGCTGTTTACAGCATGCGTGATAGCGGCTTGCAAATTTATAAAGTTGAAGAATTTAAGCGATAAAAAATGGATGAACAACACATACCAGAAAACGTCGGCTGGCAAGATGATGCCATCAACACAGGCTCAGATACCGTTGAACGCGATCTCCTTGATGCTAATGATCAGGTTCGACCGAATGAAGTTCAAGACAAGCCTCCCCTACAACGTCGTCCGCTGCCGCGATTATTTTTCGTTCTTGGGGGAGTTAGTATTATTACCTTTCTCTTTTGGCAATTGACCGCCGGTAATTTCACTGCTTCAAAGTCGAACCAAAATCAACCTTCTTCCGCCGACACTGAGCAAGAGAAAAGGGAAAAGGGTGAAATTGCCAAACTGAAAGAAGAAAATGCCAAACTGAAAGAAGATCTAGCATTTGCTGGTCAAGCAGAAATGATAGAGGAAAAACCGTCTCCGAAAAAAACAACATCTCAATCGGAACCTGATCCCCAATCAAACTCTGAACCACCTGATCCCATTACCAATTCTTCTAAACCGATTGCTTCTACCCCCCCGGAGCCAGCTCCTCAACCGAAACCAACTCCAGCTCCTCCAAAACCAGCTCCTCAACCGAAACCAACTAATAACTTTTCCCCAAAACCATCACCTGAGCCCGAGGTAAGTCCACGCGAACAGTGGCTACAAGCTTCACAAGTAGGAAGTTATGGCAACTTACAAACGCCCTCTCCTAGTACAGCAACTAACTCTGGGAAGCAAGCTCCAACCTCAACCATTGCCTCCCAACCTAAGCAGTTAATTAATGCCTCCGATGTTTCAGGAGGAACAGGTTCTCCTCCAAAACCAATCTCAGGACAAAATGAAACGCTCACTAGTGCCTCTAAAAAGAATGCAATCCAAGAAGGACTTCCTTCACCAGAAGGTGCGCTTCCTGGGCGACAAGCGAAGCAGACTCAGCAACCCGCTTCCCAAACGGTAACCATTGGCACCCAAGTAACAGGAGAATTAGAAACCTCGATTGCTTGGGCGGAAAATCAAACAACTCCCAACCGTAAGTTTCTCCTGCGGTTGACGCAACCGCTCAAAGGAGAAAATAATACCGTGGTTTTACCAGAAGACACCCGTCTCGTGGGGCAAGTTTCCCAAGTGAGTAATTCTGGATTACTGAAAATGAAAATTGTCTCAGCAATTCAGGAAGATGGAACGCAAAGAAACCTACCAACTCAGGCAATCCTTGTCCTTGGCGAAGACGGTCGCCCTTTACGAGCTGAGGTAGAAAGTCCAAATACAGGAAGTAACGATTTGGCAGCAATGCTTCTTGCCGGAGTTTCCCAAGCAGCAGAAATCGCCAATGAAGCAGACGAAGAATTCAGCTTTGAGAGTGAGGGAGGGTCTTTTAGTCGTTCCAGTAATAATGACGCTAACTATTTAGCTGGTGCTGTACAGGGGGCGACCCAAGAGATGTTAGAGCGGATGAATCGTCGTAATGAACAGGCTCTAGAGCAAGTGCAAGGACAGGAAAAACTCTTTGTCTTAGAACAAGGAACAGAAGTGCAGCTTTTTGTGAATGAATCAATTTCAATGTAGGAGGTTTACCGATGCTACCACAAAAAATTTTAGCTGGAGTGATTTTAATCTTTTCTGCATTTGTGCTTAGCCCCAAGTTGGTATGGGGTCGAACAGTTTACCAAGAGGAAATTTCCAGCCAAAGTAATCGCATGACAGAAATTAAGGTTTGGTCTGGATATGGACTCAACATTAACTTTATTCCTACCGGAGAAGTGATTAAAAAAGTTTGGCTCGATGACCCCTCACGAATCACCCTGACCTCAGATGGGCAACTCTGCAAGCAAGGGACTGGACAGCAGTGTACCAACCAAGGAGCGACGGTCATTCACTTAAAGCAAATTAATGAGATCGAGTTTCCCAATATTCCCCAGTCTCGAACCGGTGCAACTTTATTAACGGTGATTACCCAAGGCGAATCAGGGCGAAATCTTTACCAATTTAAGGTCAAACCCGCTTTTGGTGAACCTGAGTATGCAACAGTTGATGTTAAACCCCTCCCCCCTATGGAATCTCCTTTAGATTCCACTACGCCAGCCCCAACTCCGATTTCTAATAGCTTTAAAGATTCCAATGCTCTTGCTAACGGTCTTTATTCAGGCTTACAAGTAGCAACTCGTGCAGGAGCGATCAAACCGGAGAGCCAACAATGGAAAAAAGTCAATTATCTCATTTCCCTGTTGCGTGACGGAATGAACCTTGAAAAAGCAACTACTCGCAGCAAAATTCCAATGTCGCTTTTTCATCAACTCCTAGATTGGGGAAAGGAGTCGTGATTGATGCGTTATTTCGCTGCTTTTTTGCTAAGTTTACTGCTACTGCTCTCGACAGGTGCAGTCGCGAACGCCCAAACCCTCCCGACCCAAACCTATAGCAATGGTCAGCAGGAAGTACAAGTCCCAGACTGGAGTGAGATTGATCTCTCCGAACTCCCTTCTCTTCAAGATTCTGGCTATATTGATATCGCTGCTAGCTTGGTTTCTAAACTGGGATATGATCCGTCTCGCTCCTGGGAAGCCGGAGACGCGATCGAGGAAGTTATGATGTTGGGGGATGTGCAGAAAGCCTTTAGGTTAGAAGAATTTGCCCTCCAACACATTGCTGAGCGCACAGGCTATTCCATGGAGAGCTTTACTTTAGACGATTTTGGGGTAATGAAAGAGCAGACGCTTCAGAGCTTAACCCAAGCTATTCCAGGGCTAGCTGATATTCAAGCCGAAAAAATTGAACCCGTCAAAGCCCTACTACAAAAAGCAGGAATTGCAGGAAATATTTTGGGGGGCGATCATGAATCTGTTCTTAACGAGACAATTGGTGAAGTTGTCGAAGAATATTCTGACTCGTTAAAAGACTTAACCTTTGGTGAAATTGATTTAGCCAAGTATGATTTAACCTCGATTCCAGCACTTAAACAAACTGCAATTAAGGAATTCAAAGCATGGGCAGGGAGTTTCATTGCCGATATTCCACTCCTGAATCAAGTTCCCTTTTCCCAATTTCCCAAGTCTCTAGCAACCGGATTAGATTTAGTTGGACGAGTGGATGTGGTGTGGGGACAGGCGGAGTACGGCAATCCTGAAGTTGGAGCAAACGACTATGTTAGTGGCAGTGGTGGAAAAGAAGGCGAAACCAAACCTGTTCCTTGTGATGGGGGAAAGCCCTGTGCCTATTTAGAACTAGCTGACTTCTTTGGCGTGGATTTAGGTGTTTCAGGGTTAGAGGGGATAACCGGACAACGTTGGGCATCGGGAGCGACGCAAAAGGTTGAGGGTGGGTTTGGTGTTCTCGGGAATGTTAATGGCGGGAAAGAGCCAGCAGGACGATTAGTCTATGGGTCTCCCTTTAAAGTAGCTGTAACCGATACAAGTGAGCCGCAAGGAAAAGCGGAGCGAGGGCTGTATTTTCGCGTTTGTATGCGAGGTGGGTTGGTTGACTTAGGCTGCACGCCCTACTTTATTGGTCCCATTCCTTGGTTCCCAGTGCAAGAAAAAGGCATGATTATTCTCGCTGGTGCCGATGCCCCTCCCGTCGATATTCCTGAAAGTTACCAAGAGGAAATTGACAAGGTTCTATCGGAGTATCAACCAGAAGAAACGCCTTCTAATGACGAGGATGTTCCCACAGAGGGTCCTTGTGTGGAGCAGTTAGTGGAAACCGCCCCAGCCGGAATGCAGGAGACTGCCCAAGACTCGATTCCCCTCTTGTTAGAGGAGGCGAAAGCAGCAGGCTTAAGTCAAGCACAAACCGCTTATGTGCTAGCGACGGTGCAAAAGGAATCCCTGATGGGGAAAGCAGTGGAAGAGTGGGGAGGAGAAAGCCAACCGTATGCACCTTACTATGGAAGAGGTTATATACAGATTACTCACAAGGAAAATTACATATATTGGGGAAATCGGTTAGGTGGCGTTGATCTAGTCAACAATCCAGAATTAGCTCTTGACTCTGGGCGTAGTGCTAAAATTACCGTGCAAGGCATGAAAGATGGAACCTACACTGGCATAACACCAGAAGGAAATCTAGTTTCCGGTGGTAGTCACAAGCTAAGTGATTTTATTAACAAAAATGAAACCGATTTTTATAACGCACGTAAGATTGTTAATAATGCTGACGATGCGGGCGAAATTGCCAATAATGCAGAACAGTATTTTAAGGTTTTGAAAGAGTGTAACGTTGGTGGTGGCGAGGGAGATGGCGAAGCAACTGGGGATTACAGTAATCCTGCCCCTGGTTATCCTATGACAAGTGACTTTGGTAAACGCCCTCCGCCTTGCCCAGGTTGCAGTACATTCCATCCTGCTGTTGATCTTGGGACACCGATGAGAACACCAATTGCAGCGGCAGATGGAGGGGAAGTGATTTTTGCCGGGCGAAATGGTGGATATGGAAAAACTGTCAAGATTGATCATGGGAATGGGGAAGTAACTCGTTATTCTCATCTAAATAGCATTAGTGTTGGTGTGGGAGATAAAGTAAGCAAAGGACAGGAAATTGCTCGTTCTGGTAAAAGCGGAAAAGGGACAGGACCACACCTAGACTTTGGAATCTCTAAAAATGGAGAAGCAGTCGATCCAGAAAAGCATATTGATTTTTAAGGAGAATAGTTATGAGTCGTTTATGGAAGCAGTTTCTAAAGTATAGTATTCTGGCGATTTCTAGCTTTGCATTAGTGACGAGTTTCAGTCCGACTCAAGCTCAGCAACCACTACAAAACGTTAGAGACCAACTTGTAGCTTGCTTTCCTGAAGGTTATAAGGGTGAATCTAATGATCTTAGATCTATTTCTTCCACTCGTTTTGATGAAACAGATTATTATCTATTTCATGGCTATCAGAAGGTTCAAGGTCATTCAAATAAGAAGTACATTGATAACTTGATCATTTCAGTTCCAGTTAGAGGGGGAAGTTGCAAGCAGGAATATTTTGGCTATGCCAACATGCAACCGTGCTTTTCCGAGGCGGTGGGAACACCAGTAGCACGACAACTAGCCCTTAAAGAGTTAAAGCAGGAAGTGGAAACTCTGGGTCGAGATAGGGTACGTGCCAACCTTAATCAATTTGCTACTCGTGATGAGCAGCAGCAATGGTGTGAAGAAACAATTTGGTCGTATCGACAGCTTGGATTTGAAATTCCTGACAATGTTATTGCCAAATAAAAAAGGAGGCTGAAATGCTAAATCACCGACAAAAAATATCTTTAACTGTGCTAGTTGCTCTAGTAACAAGCAGTCTTAGTGCTGCGACAGTATTTGCTGCTCCCAAAGTCGCTGGCAAATTCCAACCGATTTTGGCAGAACTTCAGAAAAAAACTGATGTTCCGATTATGATTCCCAGTCAGTTGCCAACAGAAGTGTATGCGATTATGCCAGAGGGGTCTGAACCAACTAATCCGAATCCTTCGGTTCCCACCTTTTTCCCCCATATTGCTGAGGCTAAACCATCTCGCTATTACATTTCGTTAGATGCTGCTGCTGAGTGTAGTGGCAGTAATGCTTGTAGCCTAGGCAAGGTTATTGGCGAAAAAATAACAAATAACACTCCAGATATTCCCCAAGAATTCGTTGAATACCGCGAACTCTACCGTAACGATCCCAACAATCAAAAGCCACCGGTAAGGAGATCACCAGAAAAACCTGCACAGGTGCAATTAGCAGGAGGAATTACAGGGTATTTTGTTCCATTCGTTTGTGGTGCTAGTTGTAGTAATTCTGAAGTGTATTGGGATCAAGGTGGCTACCGCTACGTTGTTGGTTTAGAAAACAGTAATAGACAAACTGTCGTCAACCTAGCAAACTCAGCAATTCGCAATCAAAAATGACTCAACAACACTGGAATCCCTACTATATTCAAACCAAATTTAAAAACCTGAGGCGAGCTCTTTCTTTAAACTCCCCTCAAACGCGGTCTGTTCTCTTCTTCGATTTTGGCTGGCGAGTTACTTCTCACATTGAACTGTTCCCCATTAAACAACTCAACCAAATTTTTGCTCGAGGGTATTTTACTGAAGCGGAGTGGCAACAACTAACTTCGTGGCTAGACCAAAACTGCAACATAACGCTAGATAACTTATGACCCAAGAACAAACCGAACAACCGCAATCCTTTTTTCAAGAGACGATCGCGCCCATCTACAACGCAGTGGGGTGGGAAGCGATCGCGTTACTGGGACTGTTCCTCATTCTCTTTCTCACCGATAAGAAAAAGAAAGGGGAACTCGCGCAAGGGCGACGCGCCGAGGGCAAAGAGAAAAGAGCAGCGACCCAATTAGCACAAGAGCAGATGCAGGAGAAAAAGCGTAACAAAGTTGCCCTCTACTTTGGTACCCCCAAAGAAAACCGCTTGTCGCGTTTGCTCAGCCCCAAGACACTATATGTTCCCGATGCCCAAGAAGGCATCGCGATCGCTGGCGCACCAGGGAAGGGAAAAACGTTCTCCATGATTGACCCGTTTATTCGCAGCGCAGTAGATCAGCATTTTCCCTGTATTGTCTACGCTTACAAGGAGGAGCAACTGCACCGCCATGTTGCTTATGCTGTCAATGAAGGGTATGAGGTGCGCATTTTTGCGCCCGGGAAACCCTATGGCGAAGTGATTAATCCTCTTGATTTTTTGACCGACGAGGGAGATGCGAATATGGCACAACAACTTGCCATTGTCCTCAATCGCAATGCGTCTTCTGGAGGATCATCTCAGAGTGCTTCAGGGGATTACTTTTCTAAGTCTGCCGACCTACTGATCCAAAGCCTGCTGATGTTAGCAAAAGGGAGCATCTATCCCGACCTCCTCACCGCCTGGTCGATTTTACGACTCCCCAATCTTGCTAATCGAATGAAGGTTGCTCAAGAAGAGGGCTGGTTGGATTTATGGGCACAGCCTGGAGCAACCTCTTTATCTTCCGTTGCTGATGCTCCGCAAACCGCTGGGGGGATTATCAGCCAAGCGAATAAAACCTTTGCTCCCCTGATTAGTCGTGAGTTTATTTCGTCGCTCTGTGGCGAAACGACAATGCCCCTGCGGTTAGAAGGAAAGCAGATGCTCATTTTCCATCTGGATCAAGAACGACGGGACGCGATCGCGCCGCTACTCGCTTCCATTCTTCACTTGACCATTATCAAAAATCTCGCCACAGCCCGCAAAGATCCCCTGGTTTTGGCAATGGACGAACTGCCCACCCTCTATTTGCCTGATTTAGTGAAATGGATCAACGAGTATCGGGAAAATGGACTGGTGACAGTCCTCGGCTATCAAAACCATGCCCAATTGGAACATAAATATGGCAAAGAACTGACTCGCTCCATTTTGGGCGCTTGTGCCACTAAAGCCATCTTCAATCCCCAAGATAAAGTTACAGCCGAAGAATACGAAAAGTATTTTGGCGAAGAAGAAGTAACCATTAGAACCAAATCTCGCAATTTTGGTAAGAACAAAGGTCGCAGTGAGTCGGAGCAACGTCAAAAACGCCCCGTTATTAGTTCGAGGTTGCTAACTACTCTTCCTAAAGGCAAATGTGTGTTTGTCAATCCCGCCTATGGCAGTGGTGGCGAAGCTGCCCTCCCGCAAGTGCTGACCCCTAAAATCCCGAAACAAGATATCAAAGCCCAGGAAAAAAGTGAACAGCTTTGGGAAGAAAAGGTTAGGGCGCGGTTGGTGAAGCGGGCGCAGAATTTAAAGGTTTCCCTAGATGAGCAAGCATTGGAAAAGGAACTAGAGGCTCGCCTGGAGATTGCCAATAGTATCTTACCCAATCAAGCGGGATACCAGTGGTGGGATGAGCAAGAGGAAACAAGCGAGGTTTACGAGCAAAAAATAGCAAATTTAACTTGAGGCAAACATGTCTGATAAAATCCCCCAACCTAAAGAATCTGATTTACAAGCGGAAAATACCCAACTTCAAGCTGAGCAGATCAAAGCGGCTGGCAGTATCTTAGAAGAAGTGGGTCGCAAATGGGAGAAGCGAAATTGGCAAAAGCGCAATCAATCCAAACCAGATGAAGTTAAGGTCGAAATTGAGAAGGGAACAAAGCACAAACAACTCTACGAAAAATATTCGGAAAATACCAACTCAAACCGACCCGTGCGAAGAACGCTAAAGACAGCGCGAGAGGCTTTAAGGAGTGGTCATTCTCAACAAGAAACTGCGGCGATTCTCAGCCATGATCCACAAATACAACAAGTTAAGGAGCAGCAAGGCGAGGCAAAAGCAAATAAGCACACCCAGCAAATGATCAGATCAGTGGTAGATCGCGAGAAGAAAGCACAACAGGGGCAACGGCAAAGCAAACAACAAAGTCAGAAAAAACAGCTAGCTCAGCAACGAGGGCTGGGCGGACCACAAATGTGAATCACCTGTGGTTATGATCAATTCTGGCTAGCGAAACTGAGCTTTTAGTTCTCGTAGCATCTTACTAGTGCCTTCATTGATGGCTTTTTCGACAAGTGGTGGGATGATCTCTGTAATCGCATTTGTAGGAAAAGTGGAACTAACGGCAGTTTCAACATAACTGCTTTCGTGAAGGACATGAATGGTTAGCTGGTTTTGGTAGTAAATCCACACTTCCGGTACACGCAGCGCTTCGTAGGCGTTTAGAGTAGTAATTGAAGTTACATCAGATTCGATTGCAAGATCCGGCGGGGAATGGACTGTCAGATCAATGTTGGTACAGCCTCTCACTTGGCTGGCGTTCTGAATGTAGAAGCAGGTATCAGGTTCAACGCCAGCAATTTCTGGGCGCTTGAAAGTAGTCGAGCCAAAGTCCTCCCAATCTCGCTCCTGGATTTCCAAAATTGCTTTAACAATATCGGCAATAATGCGATGAGGACGCTCGTGGAGTGCCTGAGGGGACATTAGTTCTAAAGTGCCTCGGTAGTAAGCTAGGCGAGTACTGCGCTTTTCTCCCAGTTCAGTAAGGATCGTTTCAAAATCTTGCCAGGATAGGTTAGAAATACTAATCTGGCTACCAGGAGTAAGTTTGATAGTTTGAAGAGGAATGGTGAAGGTCATACTAAATAGTTTTGTAACTGTTTTTAATCTAACCTCGCCAGCTCGCTACGATTAAAAACAGTTATAGTCTGTGCGCCAATAGCGCACATCAATTTTCCAAAAGTCCGAGTTTCTTTTTAGCTTGTTCAATTTCCCATAAGCTTTGAATTTTCAACCAGTGGTCTGGGGTGTTGCCGAGATATTTAGCAATCAGTACTGCTGTTTCTGCCGTCAGTCTGTGTCGTCCTCGAATAACCTCGCTAATCCGACCTGTGTTGACGCCAACCGCTTTAGCAAACTGAGTTTTGTTCATTCCCAAATCTTCCATCGCATCTAGCAAATAGTCCCCAACATGATAGACTGGGAGGTTAATTTCAGTGGTAGTCAATGATTCGGACTTCATAAGCATCTCCTTTTTCTGCATCCCAGCGAAAGATAATACGATATTGCATATTGACCGAAATTGACCAAAATCCTTGGAACTCGCCTTTAAGCTTGTGGAGCCGATTAGAAGGATAGGCGACGTTTTCTAGAGATTCAGCAGTGTTAAGGTTACTGAGTTTGATTTTAAGTTTTTTCTCCAGTGGCTCAAACTCCTTAACTCGTTTACCAGCAAGGAAATCAGCAGTCTTTTTGTCTCCTGCACTTCTTATCATACGCATTAAGCAATGCGTATATTGTAAATCCAATCCAAGCAATTTGACAACAATTGCGCTCCTGCTTTAGAATAGGGTTCAATCTTTGCAATTCTAAAGCTATTCATAAAAGCTATTCATATTAAAAGCAAAAAGATGGCTTCCCAGATGTCTGAAGCTGATTTAGCTAAAGCTAGAGAGAAGCTCCCCCCTAGCTTCTTAGGCTTTAAAGATCAATATCCCGTTTCCCTTACGAACGCGGTTGATGAATGGGATACGCCCCCTTATCCCGAGGGATACATTCCTCACAGCGTTGATGTTTATTTTCAAGAAGATGCCCTAGGACCTGATTTGATCATTGAAGCGGGCAAGCTAAAATCCCTTAACTTTGATGCTTGGGCAGATAGTCCCGATGTCATCGTTGTTGAGATTGATGATCAGTTCGCTTACATCCAGTTAGAAGGTCGGGTGATTTTAGATCGCCTAGGCGGTGTGGTTCTTCCTGATGTTTTTGTTGATCCTGAATTGTTGTTAAAAGAAGCACAATCAATTTGACAGTGAGCATCATATTACCTTAGAATATCCCCAACCTTAACTAATTTAAAGCCCTTCAATTAGCTAACGGGGTAAGTTTAGGGAATCCCTACACAGTGTTAAAGCAATGGCTTACGAATTCTCGGAGAAAGAACTGGCTGATATCAATGAGAAACTTCCCCCTCAATATGCAGCCTTAAAAGATAAATACCCTGTCTCCATTGCTAATGCTGCTGATGACTGGGACACCCCACCTTATCCAGAGGGATATGTCCCCCAAAGTATTGATATTTATTACCAAGAGCATGATGCTTTAGGACCGGGTTTAACTATTGAAGATGGAAAAATCGGCTCAATTCAATTTAATAATTGGGTTAATGACTCGGATGTAATTGGAGTAGAAATCGACAGTAGCTGGGCTTATATCCAGGTAGAAGGTCGCGTCATCCTCAATCGAATTGGAGGAGCCGTTCTTCCTAATGTTTTGCAAAGTCCAGAACTCCTTTTAAAAGCAACAATTGCCAAAATACAACGATAGTTATCGTTTCTTGTGCGCCAATGGCACACATTTTTTATAAGCTGGACTCTAAATAGCAGTCAGGAGAAAATGCTTCCTTCTTTCAGATAAACGCTACGAGGCACAACTTACTCACTGCGAGAAAATCAGTATGGCAGAAGAACAATTCCAAAATACCTCCCAACGAAAAGAAACTGATATCAACAGCATTGTTGATCAGATCCAGAAAAGAGCCGAGGAAAGTCGCTACCAGGGCAATGCTCAAATCAAAATAAATGTTGGTCGAGAAAAGGTTTTTGAGGCTACTCCTGGACAAGAGCCAACCGAAAATAAAATTACCTCTGAGCAAACCGAAATCTTACAAAAAGCCCTAGACAATCCAGAAGGGTTAAAAGGGACTGTTAAGGTTTCCCTGAACAATGAAGAGGTTTTGAAAATCAAAAATGGAGAAGTCCAAAATGATCAATTAGGATTAACCCAGCAAACGAGTCAAACCCAAGAAGCTACCGCTTCTCAAACTTCCCCTTTAGAAGAGACAGCAACTCAAACCGCTGCTCCTTCTCAGGAAACAACAGAAAACAGTCACCTCGAGCAAGTTCCCACTGAAACCGCTACACCTTCCCAACCAACAGCAGAACAGGTTGATGACCTCAGAGAAGAACACAACATCATAGAAGGCCAGGTTCGGGGTCTAGAAGCTGATTCAATGCGCTTTGATGAAGAGATTAGCAAAATTAAGTCCAATTCAGAAGAGTTTGAGCACCAGCTTAACCAAACTCAAAATGATGCGTCCAATTTAGAGCAGGGACTCAGAGAAGTCGATGCGCGAGTTGAGCGTGTTGAACAGGATGTCTCCTACTCTCAATCTTATGTCTCTGGATTGGAACAGCAAGTCAGTGACTTAAAAGAGGTTGTTGGACAGCAACAGCAACAACTGGAACAGCAGCAACAGCAGTTCCAGCAACTCAACGAACGCTTGGAAACCATGAATCAGAAGTTAGAGCAAATGAATTGCTCTAACCTTGATGTGGCTCGGGAGAAGCTAGGAAACTTCCTAAATAATGTCAATTCCCAAGTGCAGCAAGCGGGTCACCAAGCGCGATCGCGCACGGTGGATCGGATGCAGCAGACCCAACAAAGCTTAGAGACTCAGACACAGAGACTGGGACGTTTTGCTCAGGTTGTACAAAACCAAGCGTCGCAAGCAGCACAAAAGGGTCAAAAGCAACTTTCAGGAAAAATTAGTGAAGTGGGTCAAATGCTTCACACCCAAGCCAGTCAAGTTTCCCAAACTGCCCACACCCAAGCCGGTCAAATTTCCCAAAGAGTCAATGAGATGATGCAGACAGCTCAAGCTCAGGGGACGAAAGTAATGGAAATCGCTCGCACCCAAAGCGATCAGGTCTTGCAGAAAGTGAATAATACTGCCCAAGCAGTAGAGCAAAAGACCAGCCAAGTGATGCAGCAGGCAGGGCAAGCCATGCAAACCGTTCAGTCACAGGTAGCAGATCAAACGCAAGCAGTAGGAGATGCGGTTCGCGAACAAGCTGGGGAAAAAGCAGTGGCGTTTACCGCTGCTGCTGCTCGAAAGACGGCAAACCTAGTTGGTGAACAACAATCCGATGGGGGTCAAGTTGTTGACGGAAAAAGCCAGCGCATCCAAGTCAGAAATAGCCGAGTTAGCATTAGCGAACGCCCCAAACCTGACCCAGAAAAAATGTGGGAAACCTATAGCAAAGGAACAGATGAAAAGCATCCTGTACAGCGAACCAAACAAACCATTCAAAATGCTCTGAGTGATAACAGCTCCAAACAAGAAGTGAAAGCAATGCTCAGTGCTGATCCCCATATTAAGCAAATTGCCCAGAAGCAAGGGGAAGCGAAAGCTGAAAAACATACCAATCAGATGATTCGCTCGGCAGTTAACCAACGTCAATCCCAGACGCTGAATATGCAAAATGTTAAGCAAGCGTTCCAAGACCGCAATCAGCAACGTTAATAGTTTTCATTTGAAAGTGACCGCTGCTTCTCTAATGGTATTGGATCATCTGGGAGTCGTTTTCGATGTTGAGGTTTTTCGCTTGCTGGGACGACTCTCATTTCCCTTATTTGCTTGGCTTTTAATTATGGGAGAGCAGAAAACAAAGAACTGGCAACGCTACGAATTGCGACTACTGGCAATGGCGGTAATCAGTCAGCCCTTATTTGTTCTATTTCGAGAAACGCCATTTACTGCCAATATTTTGTTTCTCCTCGCTTTGGCTCTCCCTTGCTTGCGAGCTACCTCGCAAAAGGCTAGTGGCATTTTCCAGTTGACAAGTTGGCTAGCAGCGACGATGATTGCCGAAGTGGGCGCGATCGAGTATGGAGCTTATGGCATATTGCTCATTTACCTGCTGAAAAGTTTTCCTTACCTGTGGCAAGCCCCTAACTCAATCAACTATGCGGGTTGGGTTAGCTCATACCTGGGCTTACACACCTTCTCCTTTCTCTCTTATGCCCTGCAACCGTTTGCGGGGCTATTTATTTTTGCCGTTCCCTTCCTCAAGCAAGTGGATCAGATCGGATTGAGAGCGAGATGGTTTTATTGGTTTTATCCCCTGCATTTTCTGCCGTTACTACTGCTTAAGTTTCATTATGCTTTATAAACTAAAATGCCCCTCTTGTCAAAGCTGGCTTTACAATGATGCGCCGACCGACAATTGCCGAACCGATGAAGTGATTTGCCGTCAGTGCCATCACAAATATAAAATCATTCAACTTCAGGTACAGCAACTGGAATGTTGGTTCACCCCAGCAACTTCTAGATACCAAAAGCCAAGTCGAAGGTACCAACTTAGAGGAACTACTGCCGATGGGGAAACTCAGGCTTACCAGTTTTCCATTTCTGGCGATGAATTTGTTGCTTTAGCGGGAGATGAACTGCTCCTTGTCTATGCGACGCAGTTACAGAAGGTAGAGAAATTAGCTTTGATTAATAATTTGACAACCGAGGAAAGTCGCAAAATTTTTTCTCCAAGAACAGAAGCGAGGCAGATGGGAGTTGCCACAGGTGCGATTCTGTTTGTTGGCGGTAGTTTACTGGCGGGATTACTCTCGGGAGTTCCAGCCAAAGCTGTTTCCATTGCTTCTGTACCGATCTCGGGAGTAGCAGGATTAGTGACAACCAAACGCTGTAGTTATCGAGAAGAGAACCAAAGTATCATTAACTCATTAGACTCACAGCAACAGCTTCTAGCGGAAACATTCTGTCGAGAGGAGAAAAGCTTAGAACTACAGACAGAATCGAGGGAAAATCAACGATTACTGCAACGGGCTCGTCACTTAAAAGAAAAAATGCGTCATCTTGATGAGGAAATGTATGCTCACCAACTCAATACAGTGAACCGAGCTATTGCAACCTTAGAAAAAAATGCTGATTTAATTAATCATTTAATCGAAGGACATCAGTGGATCATTGCAACGATCGAGATTAAGCGTGAAACCCTATCGTTGTCCAATCAACTGCCAACTGAGACTCAAACCCAAGTCTTGGCTAAGCTAGATGAATTAAATCAACTAGAGCAAGAAAAGGAGAGTTTGAAGGCGGAGCTAGATGGAATTAACTTGGCAAAGCTACCCAAGTGAAACAGATAGAGAGCGCGAAACTTTTTGAAGGAGATGATTCCTCACTTTTGCTGTCGCAGATGCAATTTCTGTACCGCCTCTCGCTTCACCGCTTCCCCTCGGCGGTCATACTTCGAGGTCGTTAAAGGAGACGCATGACCCGCTAACTTCTGCACCGTCACGATATCCACCCCCGCATCTAAGAGATCGCTACAAAACGTCCGACGAAAATCGTGAGGAGAAAATTCCGCCACTCCCGCCTGCTTCGCCCGTTTCCGCAGAATCTTCAGCACCGCATCTGAGCTCAGGTAGCGAATTTCAATCCGTCCTCCTTTATAAACCGCACACAATAATGCGCCCTGAGATCGTCCTCGCACCTCCAACCAATCCTCCAAATACTGACCGGCTTCTTGGGAGAGATAGACCAATCGACTCTTCTTTCCTTTCCCCTGTCGGATCTTTAATGACCCCTCTTGCGGAGAATAATCCCGCCATTGTAGCTTGACCAATTCCCCCCGCCGCAGCCCACTACAGCGAAGGATGGCTATCAAGGCGAGATCGCGCTTGGCAATGACCGTTCCCTCTTGTTCGCAGACATCCATAATCTGATTAATCTCTGCCGAAGACAGCGCCCGTCCCTTCAACTCTCGGGGATCTTGAATCGAAGGTAAGTCCACCGCCTTGGCATAATCATCGGCACTCATCAGTCCTAACCGCTGTGCCTCTTTTAACACCCGTCGCAGCGCACACAACATTTTCGCTGCCGTGGCTGGGGCATGACGTTGTAAGAGCGCGGTTCGTACCGCTGCCGTATGTTGATAGCGTAACTGCGACCAATCAAGGGTGAGGTAGTTACACTCCCCATTGGTGAGGAGTGCCGCGATCGCGTCGAGAGACTCCCGCATGGTCCGTAAAGACCCTTCTCCCAAACTCGCCAGATACACCGCCGCCGGATGAAGGGTTAACGGCAACGGTTTTGGCAACTGGAGACCCGGAAAATCAACGGAATGAGTGCGAGGAGACATCGGCGTACTAAGTGCGAAGTTAAAAATTATTGTCTCACAGGAAATTGCGCCAATCACTCATTGAAGATCCTTGTTGCTATGGAGTTTCTCGACTATGCAACAATAATAAACAGCCCTATCCTGTAATGTAACTCAGGCGGGAGCGCGCTCATCGGAGTCTAGATAATGCCAATTACCCTTGACCTTCCTGACGAATTAGTTCAACATTTCAACCGCGACGATTTAAGTCGTGACATCTTAAAAGTCTTGGTGGTACAGGCTTACCAAGCCGAAAAGAGCAGAAACCCTTGCTCAGTTACAGCAAACGAATTTTCGCATCTCTCGTCGGCTGATCCAGACTTTATTGGATCGGGAATAGCCAAATGAACAAGCCAGTCTCCCTTGACGGTTTGAGAGAAAGAGAGAAAAATTAGTCTTGCGAAGTAGCATTCTCGCGACTAATTTTTAGAGCAAGGCGGAAGCTTTTTGTTAGATATTTAGGGGTAAGCAGGTAAACAAAATTAATTACATATAGCACCTCTTATCGTTTTACTTTCACAGCCAGATGTGTAAGGCGCGGTCGAATTTTCGATTCGGTGAGCTTCGCTCAATCGCGCTAATCCAGACTCTCACAAGCAACACCATTACCATCTCCATCAAGACGATGCGGATCGCCAGAGAACGCCTCTAAAACCTGTTGCGCTTCTTGTTGGTTTGAAAAATTAGAACAATTACAATCCGTATCGACACAAGCTGGAAGGTTCGATGAATTAGAGTTAGAAGTGTTAGAAGGGGTTTGAGTAGTTGCTGATACTGCTGACGAACTTAACAAAAGACAGATATTTTTCGGCTGTAGAGATGAGCGAGAAAGCGCGATCGCGCTCTGGCTTAACTGCGCGATCGCGAAGCCTCGATCCGATCTACATTGATGGTATTAAACCAGTTGCATCAGTTCTGGGAGTAGTGAATCATTATGAGTCTACATCCTCAGTCCATCCAACCCATACCGCCTCTGACCCAAGAAGTCGCTCATCAAGCCTTTCCCGAAGGCAATTCCTACATGACCTTGAGAGATGAACTCGGAACATTTTATAATGACGAGGATTTTGCCGAACTCTATGCCACAGAAGGTCAACCCGCTCTGCGTCCCTGGCGGTTAGTGCTGGTCTGTGTCATGCAGTACATGTCCAACTTATCCGACCGAGGAGCGATAGCGGCGGTCGCGGCTCGCATTGATTGGAAATACGCTCTCGGATTAGAATTGAGTGATCCAGGTTTTGATGCTTCAGTATTAAGCTTATTTCGTTCTCGACTCTTGAAGGGAGGAAAAGAAAAGCTGGTTTTAGATAAACTTCTAGAACGTTGTCAACAGCTCAATCTAATCAAAGCCCGAGGTCAAGCTCGAACTGACTCGACCCATATTTTAGCGTCAATTCGGAATCTGAACCGACTTGAATATGTAGGAGAAACCCTCAGAGCCGCTTTAAATGCTTTAGCTGTTGTGGCTCCAGATTGGTTATCTTCAATCATCGAAGACGATTGGTTTGAGCGCTACAGTAAACCCGTCGAAGATTCTCGACTGCCAAAAGGGACAGAGGCTCGTAATCTCATGGCTGAAACGATTGGACGTGATGGCCTAAGAATTCTCGAAGAGATCTATGACCATCCAGCTACCCCCCAATGGTTACGGGAGATTCCCGCTGTCGAAACTCTGCGAATGACCTGGGTTCATCAATATTGGGTTGAGCAGGGTCAACTTCATTGGCGCTCTCACCAAGATTTACCTCCGGCGGGAATGCGCTCAAATTCTCCCTACGACCCTGAAGCTCGTTATGGCAATAAGCGTCACACCACTTGGCTCGGTTACAAAGTCCATCTGACCGAGACCTGTGAAAAGAATCAAGTTCATCTGATTACCAATGTGAAAACCACAGAGGCTCATCTGGCTGATGTCGACCAAACCGAATCGATTCATCAATCCTTAGCGGACAAAGAATTATTACCCCAAGAACATTTGGTAGATGCGGGTTATGTGGATGGAACTCTGTTGGTTAACAGTAAACAACAATATGGACTTGACCTGGTAGGTCCCGTCCGAGATAACGTAAGTTGGCAGTCCAAAGAGCCTGATGCCTATGATCTGAGTCGATTTAAAATCAACTGGAAAACTCAACAAGCCACCTGTCCTCAAGGAGTTAAAAGTACAAAAAAATGGACGGTTCATCAAGATCAATGGGATAATACCGTCATCGGCATTAAATTTCCTCGCCAAGCTTGCCGAGAGTGTCAGTTTCGCCACTTATGTACCCGTTCTCGGACTGAGCCGAGAGAGTTAACTGTCCGTCCGCAACCCGAGCATTTAGCAATTCTCAAAAGGCGCCAACAACAACAGACCCCAAAATGGTCGAAGCAGTATAATCGCCGTGCGGGAGTAGAAGGGACAATTTCTCAGGGAGTACGTGCCTTGGGTTTACGGAACTCTCGTTATGTTGGTTTGGAAAAGGTGCATTTACAACATATCTTGACAGCCACGGCGATGAATGTGCTTCGTCTGTTCGCGTGGTTTGAGGGAGTGCCTTTAGCTCAAACTCGTGTTTCTTCCTTCGCTAAGTTAGCTCCAGATTAGCTAGACTGGTGAATTATTTTTCTTCGATTTGGCTTGTATTAAGTTCGTCAGCAGTATCAGTTGCTACTCAAACCCCTCATACCGTATTACTTCCCCAACTCCCCCGAAAATTTTTGCTCTCCCTCCGGCATAAGGAAAGCAGAATAACCGTAATTTAGCTTGGGAATTGGGTTGAGAATAGGCGATCCAAGAATTAGATGTTGATGTGGAAGTCATTGCCATGCCACTGGTAAAACTAAATGGACGGTGAAGCCAAGGGAAATGATCCAAAATTGAATGTGGATTTCCCTGGCTTCTGATTAAGCTAGCCATTTCAAAAGAAATGATTTAGGAATTAACAACAGTTTCCTCCATTTTTTGCCTTAAACTGAGCGGTCGCATGTCCGTCCAAACTTCCTTGATATAGTCTAAGCATTCTTGTTTAGAACCACTTTTACCCACATCATTCCAACCGAGCGGGTTGTCCCAACGAACTGGCCAGATAGAATATTGTTCCTCGTGATTGACCACAACTTTATAGATAGTGTTATCTTCTTGATTGTCTCCCATCATGGTTTGACCTCCTGATTAAGTTATTGAACTGCTTCTTGTTCGGCTTTGACGGGTTCTAAATACCCATAACCTGCTAAGGTTTCTAGATTGAGATTGGCAATACATCGAACGGGAACGTAATTCAGGGTCAGATTTCCCACAAGGCGAATGGTTCCAGTTCCTTGCTCGAAGTTGCCTTCGTTGAGGTTGCAGGCATCGCGATCGAGGCTGACCCCCAAATCCGTACCGCCTTGGGTATCCGTAAATTTGATATGAACATAATCGCGATCGATGCACTCTTTCAGTGCCGCTACTGTTTTTTCAGGTCGCAAGCTTGCTTCAATGGGGTGCTCCCCGTCTGATAATCGTTGGACAAGTTCGTTCATTGGAATTTTTCCTTAGATAATGAATGGACTATTTTGATAGATCAGGACGATGCTTTTGCTTCCTCCTGATTGGAAAAAGCGGTGGTTTCAACTGAGTCACGTTCTGGAATTTGAAATTCCAGTGTGTTATGGCAAAAGTCTTTCCATTCGGGTGTTACGTCATCAAAAATAATGTTTTCATCCTTGAAAATACCGTCGGTAACAACATAATTTTCTTGCAAATAAAGAAAGTCATCATCTGTGAGTTCTCGATTTACTTCTACCTCCTGATCATCAACGTCTTTTGTTTCTGTTTTCGTATTTTCTGTTTTTTCATGCCACTGACTAAATTGGCGTAATTGTTTAAGTGGATAAGCCTTGCAGTATTTTCCTATGATTGCCATGATTCCTCCTGAAATAATGAGTGGAAACTCAGTAATTGAATTTGACGGTTACAGTTGGATTGAATGTTAATGACTGCTAGAGGGTTTTTGACAAATAAAATACATTTTTCCTAATTGCTTGCTTACACCTATAGGACTTACGCATTGACAGAATGGTAAGATAATGCAGTCGATTACTGAAGCTGAGGTCTGGGATCATTAGACAAACTAGCAAACCCTCTACTGCACGGTGCGGTCTTGAACACTACACCT
>JAAANX010000049.1 GCA_009909085.1 Cyanobacteria bacterium GSL.Bin1
CTTCTTAGCCGCCTGGCCCGTAGTTGGCATCTGGTTCACTGCCCTTGGTATCAGCACCATGGCCTTCAACCTGAACGGATTCAACTTCAACCAGTCCATCTTAGATAGCCAAGGTCGCGTCATCAACACCTGGGCAGACGTCCTCAACCGCGCGAACTTAGGATTCGAGGTCATGCACGAACGGAATGCGCACAACTTCCCCTTAGACTTAGCGGCAGGTGAAGCGACTCCCGTAGCGATGCAAGCCCCTGAAATCAACGGCTAATTTTCTAGCCTCGCTTTAGATTTCTTACCCTCTTCTTCGGAAGGGGGTTTTTGTTTGCTAAGTGGGACTTAAAAGAAATTAGATCCAAGAACAAAATGCCCCTCCTCGCTAGCGACTAAGCTCTTCAGTCGTAAGTAAGACGCGGAGGGGCATATGAAAATTCGTTCCTATCCCAAACGGGAATTAATCTCGCCATATAAATCGTAAACATCAGCATGGGTGATTTTAGCTTTCACCATTGTACCGAGACTAGCTTTTCCCTTCAGATAAACTAATCCATCGACATCTGGGGCAAATCGTACTGAACGGCCAATGAACTCTCCAGTTTTGGGTTTACCTTGCTCGACTAAAACATCAATGATTTCGCCAACACAGGCTTGGTTTTTCCGCGCTGCAATGGGTTGTTGAAGGCTCATCAGACGATCGCGCCGTTCTTCCATGACTGCTTTTGGGAGTTGCTCGGGTAAATTATAAGCGGCAGTTCCCTCTTCCGGGGAGAAGGTAAATGCCCCCATCAAGTCAAACTCGTGGCGTGTGACAAAGTCGCACAAATGCTGGAAATGTTCTTCCGTTTCTCCAGGAAAACCGACAATAAACGTCGTCCGTAAGACGGCTTCCGGTAACTCTTCTTTAATCCGGCGAATAATGCCATCATTGACGCGCCCCTGCCAAGGACGATTCATGGCTCGTAAAATTTCAGGGTGAGAGTGCTGTAGGGGTAAATCCAGATAGGGCAGAACATTAGGCGTTTCTTGAATCGCTCGAATCACTTTTGGCGTGAGTCCAGTGGGATAGGCATAATGCATTCGGATCCAGGGGACATCCACTTCTCCTAAAGCCCGCAACAATTGGGCTAACTTGGGTTCACCGTAAAGATCAACGCCATAGTTGGTGGTAATTTGCGAAATGAGAACCAGTTCTTTCACCCCTTGTTCGGCAAGGCTGTGGGCTTCGTTCACAATGGATTCAATGGAGCGCGATCGCTGCTTGCCCCGTAAATGAGGAATAATACAAAACGCACAAGCATAATCACACCCTTCCGCCACTCGCAAATAAGCAACCGCTTCGCTGGTGGTGCGATACCGCGGAACCGTTTCATCAGCAATATAAGTGGGTTCAGCGGTAATTTCTTTGACCCGTTTGCCATCTTCCACGCGCTGGATAACATCAACGATTTTGCCATAATCACCTGTTCCGACCACAGCTACGGCTTCAGGGATTTCTTCTAATAATTCTTCTTGAAAATGTTGCGCTAAACAGCCGGTAATCAGAATTTTTTTATTTGCTTCTGCTAACTCCACTAAAGTTCGGACTGACTCTTCTCGTGCTGCTTCAATAAAACTACACGTATTGACAATGACGTAGTCTGCCGTTTCTTCATTATTATCAACCGGATAGCCTGCTTGCGCGAGCAAGCCTAACATATGTTCTGAATCAATTCGGTTTTTTTCGCAGCCTAGGTGAGAAATAGCAATTGTAGGTTTTTCCGACATAAGTTGAGCCTTAAAAAGGTGCAATTAACAATGTATAATAGCCGAGACTAGATCACGAATATGTAATCAGAATTATTTTATGTCTCAAGAACAAACCGGCGCTGACGCAGTTGATCGCGCGATCGCGCAAGGCATCGATCTCGATGGTAGTCCCATCCCGCAAGCCAAACTCGCTCTCTACCGGCAAGTCATGGCGTTAGAAGCCAACCGCAAACGGAGTGGTGTCCAGAATACTATGCGTTCCCGTATTGTCCGTATTGGCGCAAAACATCTCCCTCAAGACCAACTTAACCAGATGTTAGCAGAGGCCGATTTTCCTCCTCTCAAAGAGAAGGAAATCGCTTTTTACTATAATAAACGTTGACCAACATTGCACTTGCAATTCCCGACGTGAGTCGCTTTGAGACTTAAGGTGTAATCCCATCCGGAAGAATCACGCCCGCCAAATTAACGTTTGTCCAATTAGTACTATTCAAATCTGCTTCCGTCAAATCAGTATTATTCAGGTTCGCATTGGTCAGATTCGCTCGCGCTAAATTGGCTTGTCTAAGATTGGCGTCACTTAGATTCCCATAACTCAAATTGGCATGTTTCAGACTCGCGCGAATCATTCTCGCTCTCTCTAAGTTGGCTTGAGATAAATCAACCTGATCTAAAATTGCCTCAAACATTTTGGCTTCATTGAGATTAGCATCGGTTAAATCAGCCCCGCTCAAATCGGCTCGCTCCAAATTCACCCGAGTTAAATTGGCACCTCTTAGTTTTGCCCCTTTTAAGTTCGCTCTACTTAAATCAGCATTAAATAAATTCGCTTCACTTAAATCTGCTCCTTCTAAGTTCGCTTTCATCAGACTTGCTCGCGCCAAATTCGCTTCTCTGAGCTTGGCTTGAGTAAAGTCAAGTTCATCAAGATGCAAACCTTCGAGATCGCTACGGTGTAAATTTGTCCGCTTCAGTTTTGTTTTCGTCTTGCGAGTACCTCGGTTTTCTGACTCTGTCAGGACTGCTTTTAGCAAACAGGCTCCTGTTAAATCAGCCCCAGATAAGTCAGCTCCAGTCAAATTTGCTTCCATCAAATTCCCATCTAGGAAAGAAGCGAGAGTAAGATTTGTATCACTTAAGTTAGCACGCTGGAGCGTTGCACCATGGAAATCGCAGTCATGAAGATTTGCAAAGCGAAGATTCGCTTGACTCAAATTAGTGCCACTGAGTTTAGCTTTGATTAAATTACAACCCGTCAAATTAGCTTCATTCAGAAAAGCAAAAGCGAGATTACTATTTTCTAAGTTTGATTGAGACAGATTAATTTCTATTAAATCTGCCCCAGATAAGTCAGCCCCAACTAAAGCTTTGTTACTAAAGTTTTTTTGGCCTTTAGTATAATGAGTTAAAAGTTCCTGAGCATCCATAGGTCAAATTAGTTAGTTTCATAAAGGGGTTTGAGAGCCATTACAATTGCTTTTGCAACTTGCATATTTTCATCAATTTTGAACATTTTACTTTTAATAGAAGAGAGAGCCAAAGCAGTTGTTTCCAGATGATCTTGAAGTTCTTGTACCGTCTTAAATTCCTGCACAACTCCCATCAACATTTGATCAAGTTCATAAGTTTTGAGCAACAAACCATCTGCTTCTTGCTGAGTCGTCAGTGGGCTTGAGTTCAGACTATAGTACAACAACATCTTGACTCGCAGCGGATTCGTATACTGCATAATCCGCTGTCTAACTTGATAGGGATTGTAATCAAAGTTATGCTTTCGGGTTTCAGTTTTAACTTTAGCTTGTGAACTGGTTCTGCTTTCAGTGGTCTGAGGATGGGTCGTCGTTTTTTTAGAAACATTGACCAGTGACTTAAATTTTTCGAGCTCAACTTCACTCCCATACAATTTAGCGAGTTGGGTGATGATGCTAGCCGCAACTTTTGAATAAGTTCCCTGTTTATTTAAACCTTTAACAATTTTGAACAAGTTGATGCCCACTCGTTCAAGATCGGGATAGTTTTGATAAATTTCTTGAATCAACTGCGCCAGCGGATAGTTAGATAAAGTTTCGGGATTATTTTCCCAGCGGTGCTTGGTTAAGGCAAAAAGCATTTTATGGATACGGTTCGCATTTTTGTCTTGCTCAAGGTTTTGGGTAATTTCCGCGATTTGGCTACTTTGGGTCAAGGAAGAATTCATGGAGGTTTGCTGAAGCTTTGAAGAAAATGAGGTGGCTAATGGATCTTCGAGGGTTTCACCGTAAATTTGACTAATTTTTCCGAGTAATTGTTGAGCAACGGGATAGTATTTTTCCGGCTTGTTTAAGCCGTCAACTACACGATTGAGTTGATCTCTAACTGCACTAATGGTTGGTTGGGATTGGCGCAGTTCTGAGATAAGCTCTCCCATCCTCGTGGCAGAAAGAGTGCTCCGGTCATTTTCCCAATAGTTCCTACAAGTTGCAAACAAGAGTTTCTTCATCATCATTGAATGGTACTGCTGTTCAACAGCTTGTATTAGAGGCTGAGAAATAGAAACCATTGTGATTTCCTCCAAGATTTAACTGAGATATACGATTTAGACATCACAACATAAAAACGACGAAAGTCATTTGTTTTTTGAATTAATCTTTTCTATGAGAAGAGATGAAAATCAATTGAGGTAGTAAATTAACCCGACTTTAGGGTTAAAACAAAGCACATACAAATACTATTTGCAATCACATTATACTATCAGTATAAACTCTGAACTTGGGACTGGCAAGTATTGACGAAAATTAATTTTGTCGCACTCCTTATTTACCTCTGATCAGATTATGAATTGATTCAGTATCTGAGATAAAACAATTATAATCACTTAAGCTTTGACAAGGATTAATTTTCTAAAGTCCTCTCCCTGTTGATGTCATTGAGCTCTAGGACTAGACTCATTATCCGGAATATTCATTATGCACTCGACCATCAGGCATTGTTGCGCCCATAAGTTTTAATTGATTCAAATCAATACTACTTAATTCAGCTCGAAGTAAATTAGATTGACTAAGATCTGTTCCAATGAGAGAGGCTCGGGCTAAGCTTGCCTCGATCAGTGTGGCGTGACTCAGGTTAGCTTCATTAAAGTTGCAACGTTGCAAGTCAGCGCCATTGAGTCGTGCTAGATGCAGATTCGCTTGTCTTAAATTAGCCTTCATCAACTTTGCTTCTCGGAGCACCGCTTCTTGCAGATTGGCTCCAACTAGAGAAGCCCCAATCAGGCGCGATCGCTCTAAGGTTGCTTTTTTTAAATTGGCTCCGTCGAGACACACTTGATCAACTTGAGCATTACTTAAAAGGGCTTCTTCTAAATTCGCCTCTGTTAGATTAGCTCCTCGTAAATCAGCCCCTCTTAAGATGGCATTTTTCAGGTTTGCCCCTTGCAGTTGTGCTTGTCTTAAGTCAGCACTCCTTAAGTTGGCGCCTTGGAGATCAATCCGCTGTAAATTGGCGCCTTGTAACTTCGTGATTTTACGACTTTCTTCTCTTAAATTGGCAAAACGCAGACAAGCTCCGGTTAAGTTAGCATTACTCAAATCAGCTTCTCGTAAATCAGCTTCCGAGAGATTAGTATCAACTAAGTTAGCGTAGCTGAGATTGGCTCCTCTCAACACTGCTTTTTGTAAACTTGCCCCTTGTAGATCAGCTTTATATAAAGACGATTGTTTAAATGTTGCTTGATTGAGATTAGCACCACTTAACCGAATCCCAGTTAAGTCCGATTCGAGGAAGTAGGCTTCGTTGAGATAAGCAAACGTTAAGATAGTAGCTTGTAAACGCGATTGCTCGAAATGAATACCAATTAGATCGGCTCCCCAGAGGTTGGCTCCATTTAGATCAATGCCTATAAATTCAGTTGTGCCGCTAGCATATTGAGTAAGGAGTACTTTAACGTCCATCGGGGAGAAAAATTATTGATTATGTAGGAAAATAGTTAGCTAAGGATAAGGAAGTACATTGATATCCTACCCTTCCTAAGGCTACCAATGATCGAGCAGGAAATGAATAGCAATCGCATTGCTGGTTCGCTACCCGAACATTCCACCTTTAGGATACTCGTGTTTGGGAAAGGAGAAAATATTTTCTCATCTTAAATTATTCCTTATTATTGTTGTTTATTCTTTAGAACGAGGTGCCTCCAATGACTTATCGGAAAATTTTAGTTGCTTTGGATCAATCATCCCAAGCAGAAGCCATACTGAAGCAAGCGATCGCGATCGCCAAACCCCATCAAGCTAAACTGATTCTATTCCATGCCCTCATGTTTGATGGTCGTAATCTTGACGCTTACAGCGGCATTTATGGACAAAATGTTCTCAGCCTTTCTTCCTCGGTGCAAGAACACATTGAAGCCCAAACTCAGGAAGTAGAAAATTGGTTGAAAACTTGCGCGCAAACCGTGCAAGAGGAGGGGCTAGAAGTTGAATATTCCTGGCGCATTGGCGATCCGAGTAGTTGGATTCGGGAAATGGCGAAAACTTCTGATGCGGATCTAGTGATTTTAGGACGACGGGGACGAAGAGGACTTGCAGAAGTTTTCTTGGGTAGCGTGAGTAATCATGTGGTTCATTACGCCCCTTGTTCTGTGCTTGTGGTGCAAGGAAAAGATGTTGCCGCTGCGCAAGAGTCTTAGATTGTTACAATAGAAAGAAAACCTAATTGTTGTTTAAACTGAGGAAACCGAATGACTGCGTCAATTATCAATCAACAAAAATCAGGGCAAGACGCTTCCCTTTCTCTCCATTATTTGGGCGATCGCGCACTGCGTCAGTCTACGAAGCGGATTAATAAAATTAATCAATCGGTGCGGGATTTAGCCCAAGAAATGCTGCAAACCATGTACGCCGAACAAGGGATTGGTTTAGCCGCCCCGCAGGTGGGAGTGAATAAACAAATGCTGGTGATTGATTGCGACCCCAATAATACCGCAACGCCACCGCTCATTCTCATTAATCCCGAAATTAAAAGTTACAGTAAAGAACTCGCCACCGGAGAAGAAGGATGTTTAAGCATCCCTGGGGTTTTCCTGGATGTAATGCGTCCCGAAGCAGTAGAAGTGAAATATAAAGATGAATACGGTCGTCCCCAAAAAATGCAAGCGAGCGGATTACTGGCAAGGGTGATTCAACATGAATTAGACCATCTCCACGGTGTCCTATTTGTTGATCGTGTGCCCAATGATCTAGTCTTAACAGAAGCTCTCAATAAACAAGGCTTTTCTGTGCAAGCAGTTAAATCAATCTCATCTTAAATGCAAAGGAGTGAAAGCGTGCTACTGACCCCAAAAAGCGGTTTATTTTTAATGGTTTCTTGTGTGGCAGCGATCGCGGCTGTCGGCTCAGTATTTGAATTATCTTACGGTCATCCTCGCTATGGTGTCTTTATGACATCTATTATTCTGAGCGGTAGCATTCCCCTTACCGGGGCAGCCCTTTGGGCAGCGGTTAAAGATGCTCGTGCCAATTTAAAGTAGTCAATAACAGTTCTAAAAAAAGGGGGTAGCAATAACTGCCACCTCCTTAATTTCTTGCTGAAAAATGAGTTCTCAGGAAAAATTATCTTTAAATTAAGCAGGAACTGCTTTTTTCGGATTGGCTGCTAATTCGCCACTGGCATATTTAGCGGCATAAACATCTAAGGTTTCTTGCTTGATCTTGGTGGCATTGCCAGCCGTACCAAACGCTTCATAACGCTCAGCACAAACTTGTTTCATGTACTTGATGGAAGGTTTGAGGAAATGACGGGGGTCGAAGTTAGCGGGGTCTTTCATCGCTGCTTCCCGAATAGCGGCAGTAATGGCTAAACGGTTATCTGTATCGATGTTGACCTTACGAACACCACTCTTGATGCCTTTTTGAATCTCTTCAATCGGAACACCGTAAGTTTCAGGAATTTGTCCACCATACTGGTTAATCATATCTAACCATTCTTGAGGAACAGAGGAAGAACCATGCATGACTAAGTGGGTATTGGGCAGACGGCGGTTAATTTCTTGAATCCGGTCGATCGCGAGAATTTCACCGGTGGGTTTACGGGTAAATTTATAAGCACCATGGCTCGTCCCAATCGCCACCGCCAGCGCATCCACCTGAGTCCGCTCAACAAATTCCACGGCTTCGTCAGGGTCAGTTAATAATTGCTCACGGCTTAAAACCCCTTCTGCACCGTGACCATCTTCTTTATCCCCTTTTCCGGTTTCGAGAGACCCTAAGCAACCGAGTTCTCCTTCAACACTGACGCCAACCGCATGAGCGACTTTGACGACTTCTGCCGTCACACTGGCATTATATTCAAAGCTAGCGGGAGTTTTGGCATCTTCTTCTAAAGAACCATCCATCATCACACTGGTAAAACCGTTACGGATTGCGGAGTAGCAGGTCGCGGGGCCATTTCCGTGATCCTGGTGCATCGCAATGGGGATGTGGGGATAGGTTTCGACTGCAGCTGTGATTAAATGACGCAGGAAATTTTCCCCTGCATATTTACGCGCACCGCGAGAGGCTTGCAGAATAACTGGGCTATTGGTTTCGTCCGCAGCCTGCATAATGGATTGGATTTGCTCCATATTATTGACGTTATAGGCAGGGATACCGTAACCGTTTTCTGCTGCGTGATCCAGTAATAACCGCATCGGGACAAGCGCCATAGTCTTCCTCCTATTGAGTTTTCTCTATAATTTTAATCGAAAAACTTCAAAAAAATTTATCTTTTGTTTTTTAATCTTAAGATAAATTTCAAAATTTGACGAATTGATACTCATTCTACATCCCCTTTGGGTTAGAAGCAAAACCCCATCAAAAGGGAGAGACGGCTAAATGCAAAGAATTAGCGTTAGCGCGTGAGTCAAAAACAAAATTTTAAGAGATTTTAAGAAACGAGATTGGCT
Organism: Cyanobacteria bacterium GSL.Bin1; assembly: GCA_009909085.1. Taxonomy (NCBI): domain Bacteria; kingdom Bacillati; phylum Cyanobacteriota; species Cyanobacteria bacterium GSL.Bin1. The sequence continues at coordinate 8,657 of JAAANX010000049.1, forward strand.
ACAACTTAAGGCAGAGGCTATTCTCTAACCCAAGACTTAGAATGAAAAACGAGTAACCCGTAAGGTCTCTACCTTTCTTCAGACTTTTTTAATTTTTGCCATTTTCCCTTTGACAAGTATTTCCTGTAAATGAGAAGGTATGGCAGAGAAGTAAATATTAATAAAATAAACGTCATCAGGAGCAGTTTATATGAATCAATACGCAGCAGAACTTCGACAGACCGCGCAAGCGATGGTAGCTCCGAATCAAGGGGTGCTGGCGATGGATGAGAGCAACGGCACCTGCAACAAGCGGTTTCGGAAAGAAGGAATTGAAGAAACAGAAGAAATGCGTCGTCAATATCGGGAGTTAATCCTGACGACACCCAAATTAGGCAATTATATTAGTGGTGCCATTCTCTACGATGAAACCATCCGTCAGAAAAAAGAAGATGGTACACCTTTCACTCAGGTGATGAGAGATAATGATGTCATTATTGGCATTAAAGTGGATAAAGGTGCGAAAGATTTAGCCGGTCATCCGGGTGAAAAAGTAACGGAAGGATTAGATGGGCTGCGCGATCGCATCGCAGAATACTATCAAATGGGTGCTCGTTTCGCGAAATGGCGGGCTGTCATCACCATTGGTGATGGTATTCCCACTCGCGGTTGCATTGAAGCCAATGCTCATGCTTTAGCCCGTTATGCTGCTTTATGCCAAGAAGGTGGCTTAGTACCCATTGTTGAGCCAGAAGTGCTCATCGATGGCGACCATACCATTGAGCGTTGCTACGAAGTGACAGATGAAACCCTACGCACTGTCTTTAGCGAGCTACGGACACAGAATGTTGCGTTTGACCAAATGATTCTCAAGCCCAGCATGGTCATTTCCGGGAAACAGTGTCCGCAACAAGCCAACCCACAAGGGGTGGCGGAAAAAACAATTAAGTGTCTGCGCGATAATGTTCCCGCTTCTGTTCCTGGTATTGCCTTCTTGTCTGGTGGACAAACCCCTGAACAAGCCGCTGAACACCTGCACTTAATGAACTCTGAACCACTTAAATCCCAATGCCCTTGGCGTGTCACTTTCTCCTATGCTCGCGCGATTCAGCAGCCCGCACTGGAACATTGGAAAGGACAAACCAATAATGTTGCGGAAGCGCAAAAACTTTTACAACACCGTGCCCAGTGCAATAGCGCCGCTAGCATGGGCAGCTACTCCGCAGAGATGGAAAAACAACCTGCCATGGCTTAATTGATCAAACGAGTAAAGCCAGATTACGAACAATAATTAGTTTATAGTAGGGTGGGCAAAGCTCACTCTACTATTTTTATGGAAAATTTGATGGGAATGGGTGCAACAGAACAACGAGCGGAATATGGTTTGGCACTACATACCACTAGTCCTCAACTCGGACTTGCTTTGAGTAATTTTCAGGGAGATCACAGGATGCGCACTTGGGATTTAGATCGCGATTTATCCAGCCATCTCCATGTTCTCTTACAAGAATTTCTTGTTCCTCAAACTTGGTCTGATTTAATGTTTATTGCCGTTGCTAGAGGACCTGGCAGTTTTACCGGTACTCGGATTGGTGTAGCAACGGCTCGTACTTTAGCCCAACAGCTCAATCTTTCGTTGTTTGCCATTTCTACTTTAGCGGGAGTGGTTGCCAATGAACGGGAAAATAATCCCAATCAATTTTCTGATTCTGATTTGATGGCGGTGCAAATTCCCGCGCGTCGACAACAATTGTTTGTGGGCATTTATCAAGTGAGTGTAACTGGGTTAACTCCTTATCTATCAGATACGACAATGACAGAACCTGATTGGGAAATGACATTAAGAAATTTAGATCAGCCGTATCAGTTAGTGAAAGCAGAAGCCAACCAATTAGGAAAAACGGTTTCCAGTCTCCTCAACTTAGCTTATGAAGAATGGCAACAAGGGAAATCTCCTGGCGTAGCAGAAGCAACCCCTTTCTATGGACAAAGTCCCGTTTAAAGATTAATCGAGAAGCCAACTCGTTCCGCATCATTTCATTTTCTAGCTGACAAATCTAGAGACTCTGAGGATCAACGTCAACTCAGCAGTCGCTGCGATCGCGAGCCAGAATAACAACTCTAGCAGCGATCGCGCTTTTAATCTTGACTCGACTGTTCTAACCAAGTGAGCAAATCTTCAAGGGAAGTAAAATCCAGCAGCGCTTCGGCTAAAGATTCGGTCTGTTCAAGGTTCAGTTGCTCAATCTGGGTTTGTATGTTTTGGGGAATCTCTCCAAAGCAACGGGAAAGTGCGCGACTGGATCAGGTCATCCCCTCTAAACTGTTGGATTTCATCTTCCCCACCAACTAAACTACAGACAGATTAGGATCGCTATAGGAAAGGTAGATTAAACAGGACTAGGGTAAAGTAATGACAATCAAAGAGTTGATCCAAGCTGAATTAGAGCGTGTTCCAGAAGAGCAGTTAGAGCAAGTTTATAACTTGATCAGAGAATTCAATAAAAAGACAAATGAAGAGGCTTCGGACTGGGATAGCTTAGGAAATTTGTTGGAAGAGTGCAAGGTGGAAACAGGGATTTCTGATCTCTCTTATCAGCATGATCACTATTTGCATGGAACACCGAAGCAGGAAGAAGTTTAGTGAATGAAGTTTTTGTCGATACGGCAGCTTGGTTAGCCTTACTCAATAAATCAGACAGTTTTCATCCAAAGGCGAAGGATGTTGAGAAATCTCTGCAAGCCAATAGACGTTTATGGGTAACAACCGATTTCATTCTAATTGAAGTAGCTGATGCTCTATGTAGTGTCTCTCAGCGTTCTCAAACTGCTAAGTTGATTAAGAATTTAAAGAGGCTGAAATCTGTGTTGGTCGTGGCGTTAGATCCAGAATTACTCGAACAAGGTTTAGCCTTATATGAATCGAGACTTGATAAAGATTGGGGGTTAACTGACTGTATTAGCTTTGTCGTGATGCAACAGAGAGGAATTACGGAAGCATTTACGTCTGATCGGCATTTTGAGCAAGCGGGTTTTATCCGTTTGATGAAGCCTTAAATCTTCGACAAAGACTAGACTAGATAAAAACGTTTGAAAGCTTTGGCACAAAGTCGAGGAATCAGTGTTAATAAGCTTATGGAAGAACTTTCGACGATCGCGCTGACTGAATTTGATGCTCACACCCGTTTTCAAGTAATGGCAGCTAGAGGGAATTCTGAAGAAGGATTGAAATTGCTGGACAAACTTGATTACCTCACGAATCAGAAAAACGAATCAAATTCATCCTGAATAATATAGAAAAGTCAGTGCGATCGCGTGATGGGGTCAGACCAAGAATGACGCGATAACCCCCAAGAGGAGAACTTGATCTCGGCGCTGTTATCAACTAGAGACTTAAAGCAGAAAACCTTACTTGCTTTGAGACGTATTAATCGGCTCCCATGCTGTGATTGTAGAGTGCGATCGCGCTTTTAATCTTGACTCGACTGTTCTAACCAAGTGAGCAAATCTTCAAGGGAAGTAAAATCCAGCAGCGCTTCGGCTAAAGATTCGGTCTGTTCAAGGTTCAGTTGCTCAATCTGGGTTTGTATGTTTTGGGGAATCTCTCCAAAGCAACGGGAAAGTTGTCGCAGTACCAGTGATTGAAATCAAGTTTTATTTGCGCTTCCAAAAGAATAATTGGATGATTGGGATTATCTGATTGTGGAAACATTAACCCATCAGTGCGAAAGCTGAATGCTTTGACTTCTTGGGCGCGAAACTCATACTCACAAGGAGGGATTTCTCCCATCAACTCAAACGCGATCGCGGGAGAAGTCTGAAAAATTTGATACAAGATATGATCGGTTCTAGTAGGTTGATTTTACTTAATCAACAGCGTGATTCCTACGGCTCGGTGTCCGATTTACGCGCTTCGTAAGCTCTCCCTGTGGATAAGGTAGAAAAGTCGGCGCGAACTCCTCCTCAAAAAAACTTGGTTGTTCGCATCGGTGAAGAACACAGATTATGTAGAGTCTGCTATCTTAAGAAATTTCGCCAACTTAATTATTGTGATTTTGAAGGCGATATTTTATGATTAAGGATAGTCGCTTGTGGCATAACTAAAAAAGTCTCAGAACAACTTGAGATTATTGATCAATTTGTTTTTACTTGCAACCGCTAGATTCTATTGGGGATCAGTACCCACCCTCCTATTTTAAAGAGTAAAAAAAGTAAAATGCAATGGGATATAACAAAGGAGATCGTTACGAAAAAAAATTTTTGAAATCTTACAAAAGAAAAATTTGTTATCTCCAGAAGCAAAGCGCGGTGGAAGTAGTAGCAAGCCTGATCTGATTTTTTTGCATCAATCACGTGCCAGTTTCCTAGAAGTCAAACTTGATCTCAAAGCAGACTATGGACAAAAAATGTTGAAATGGGAGAACGGAGTTTGGTCTTGGTGTCGTCATGATTCCGTCACTCAGCTATATTCACATTTGAAAATTTTAGATCATATTAACAATAAAAAAATTATTCCCAATCGCTATACAATCCGAAAAGAAGCAATTACTCAAGCCCAAAAAACAGAAGATCAGCAGCAATTTGAAGATCAACACGAAATTGATATTAATGCCCTTTATCAATACTACACCAATAGAAATTGTTACTATATTCAAATTGGAGGTTATGGTTTCTATCATTTAGAACAAGATATCCTGAATTTAGGAACACCCCAATTTAAGTGTAAAATGCTATTACGATTGCGGGCTAAAACTATCCACAGTCAGCCCTTATATAACTATGGCTTTTATGCTGTCCTAAAACCTAAGGGGAAACCGCAACAAACTTCCCCTTATGATTTGGAAGAAAAGGAGGATCGTATTTTTCCTCCAATACAACCTTAATTCTAAAAAAGTTCTAATTGAACCAATTGAGAAGTTTCATTTTTCGGTTTACGATAAGTAAAAGCATTTGCTCGAACCGAATCGATTTTCGGGAAATCGATTGCTTTTTCCATGTTTTCTTTTTCTTGATCTAACTGCAAAATGGCTTGACCAATTGCTTTCGCCATCAGCGGCGGAACTGCATTTCCAATCTGTCGCCATTGTTGGGTAACCGTTCCACAAAAAACATAATTTGCAGGAAACGATTGAATTGCTGCTGCTTCTCTTGCAGTGAGATATCGGTCTTCTGTCGGATGATAAAAGGTTGTGCGACTAGTATTAATTGTTCCGGCACAAGCGGCTCGATCAAGCCGTCTTAATTTCGCTTCTCGAAAACGTCTTTCTAATAGCTTATCCCAATCAATATCAAACCATAATTCAGGCGGTAAATAAGCCTTTTGGTCTTTTTCATAGCGAATACTTCCTCCTTCTGGGATATAGCTTAAACGTTTTTTTTCTAGGGAATTGGTAATTTGAGCTTTTTCTAAATCATGATTCAATATTTGATTATTATCTGTTTTTAAATGATTAAATGCCCAATCTACTGTTCGAGGTAAGGAGAGGTTATCTTCCCCTTCCTCAGAATCAGTAAATAAAATTTCAGGATACAAGTTTGTGACTTGAAAGCGATTCGCTAATAAAATCGTTCGTCTTCTTTTTTCAGGAACACCATAATGATGTGCTGATAAGACTTTTATATCAACGCGGTAACCGATTTTCGTAAAACTATCAAGAATCACTTTTAGGGTTGGTTCATTTCTTCTCGATAAAAGTCCTGTGACATTTTCCATAATTACATAATCTGGGCAGAGACTTTTAATAATGCGTAAGAAGTCCCAAAATAAAAAGTTTCGTTGATCTTGATGATTATTTTGACCAATGGTAGAAAATCCTTGACACGGCGGCCCTCCACAAATTAAATCGATTTTTTGATAACCGACTGCCTCCTGAATCTTCTCGATAGAAATTTCTCTTAAATCACCAATAATCGTCTTAGCATTTTGATGGTTGATTTGGAATGTTTCAATGGCTATTGCATCATGATCAACCCCCAGTAAACATTGAAATCCTGCCATTTCCAATCCGCAGGACATTCCACCAGCCCCTGAAAATAAATCAATAAATTTCTTATTCATTGTGTTACGATGCTATCTTTAGTATTTATATTTATTTTGTCGCTCTTTTGCTCTAATTCTGGGTTTAGTATGAGCGACTTTAGCCACTTTTTGCCATTCTGCTTCCTCTAAAATAGCATCTAAAACATCTGATATATTGCATTTCTGTTCAAAAGCAATTCGGCGCAAGATGTCATGATGTTCAGGTTGTATATAGACGGGCTTTCTTTGTGTTTGAGGCATTTTTCCTCATTGATCTACTTTTTCTACGATTATACCAGAATTTAGCTAATTAGCTAAATATTTTTAGGTAAAAATTTGCTTTGATGTTAATGGCTAAGATGCTTGCTTTGACAGCGTGAGTATTAAGCGCCCACCGTGAAGAATTAGCAGCCCAAGAAGTTTCCAAACAAATCGGTATCAATTATCAACCGCTTGCTGTTTGTCGTTAGTCTTCCTGTCAGAATAAAAAAGAACAATAGAATAAAAGTAGGATGAAATACACTGCAATTAACGCCTATGCGTCGCCCGATCGCGCCGATAAAAGTAAAATGGGAAAAACTTCCCCCAGACTACACTCTCCCCGATGATCCTGTGGATAATATCGCTCAACCCCTCCTCGCCGAAGCCCTTAGCGATAGTTTAGATCTGGCTGGCTATTTAGGGGAAACTGCCTTTACTTGCACCAATTATGGCATCTGCGCTGTTGTGGAGGGCAAAATTGTCGTCAAAGCTCCCGATTGGGGTTATGTAGCGCAAACTTGGGTGTCTCGGGAAGCAATTGAAAGAAGCTACACCCCAAAATTAGAGGGCGAGATTCCAACCATTGTCATGGAATTTCTCTCCGAAACCGAGGGAACCGAATACTCCATTAAACCCACTTATCCCCCTGGAAAATGGTTTTTCTATGAACAAGTTTTACAAGTTCCTCACTACGTTATTTTCGGGATTGCCACAGGGGAATTAGAAGTTTATCAGTTGAACTCGTCTCAAGTTTATGACTTACAACAACCTGATGAGAAGGGGCGGTATTGGATTGCTGGATTAAACTTATATTTGGGGGTATGGGAAGGAACACACCGTAATCGTAGCGGTTACTGGTTGCGTTGGTGGAATGAACAGGAAGCGTTATTATTGTGGGGAAGTGAGTTGGCACAAAGAGAGCGCGATCGCGCTGAACGTCTTAAGACTCAGTTGCGCTCATTGGGGATTGAACCAGAAAATAGTTAAAATGCACATCATTGAGTAACCCACTATATTAAAGGTTCTAGTTTCGCTGAAACTTCATCAACGACTGCTTGCGGTGCTGGTTCAATATATTCAACATTTCGTTGCTTCCAATCAATAGACATCTCCAAAAACCTAAAACTCTTACTGTAACTAAGTTACACCGCAAACGATTTTCGGATTAATTTCCTCCTCAATAACGAGGTCATCAGATGTTGAAGCACCCAAACCC